>LFRX01000058.1:35730-35856 GCA_001512985.1 Acholeplasmatales bacterium DTU056 | reverse complement strand
GTATATTATAACACTTTATTTATTTAAAAGCAAGAAAAAGAAATAAATGGTTTACTTTTATAATATGAATTTTGCTTGATTTTATGATTTTCAAACCATCTAGATATCTTAATTTCTTGCAAAATA
>LFRX01000058.1:22384-35635 GCA_001512985.1 Acholeplasmatales bacterium DTU056 | reverse complement strand
TAATGGGGGCATAATAATGCAAATGTATAAAATGGATGGACTAGTGTTTAAAACCCTAGTTATTAATGGTGCAGAAAATTTAAAGTTGAATTATCAAAAAATTGATGCATTGAATGTGTTTCCGGTTCCTGATGGTGACACCGGAACAAATATGAAAATGACAATTGAAGCTGGTGTAAATGAAATTAGAGATTTAAAAGAAAAGAATATATATGAAATTTCAAAACGCTTATCACGTGGAATGTTAATGGGGGCTCGAGGAAACTCGGGAGTTATTTTATCACAGTTATTTAGAGGACTGTTTAATGGTTTTCAAGGATATGATGAAGTTGATGCCATTAAACTAGCAAAAGCATTTGAAGCGGGTGTTGAGCAAGCATATAAAGCGGTAATGAAGCCAGTTGAAGGAACTATTTTGACTGTAGCCCGCGAAGCAAGTGAAAAAATGCTTAAAGTTGTTAATTCCAAAATGACTATTCCAGAGTTTTTTGAATTATACTTACAAGAAGTGCAAGCGTCTCTAGAACGTACACCAGAATTATTACCAGTATTAAAAGAATCTGGGGTTGTAGATAGTGGGGGCGCAGGATATTTATGTATAATTGAAGGGATGTATAAGGCATTACAAGGCGAATTAATCTCTATTGAGCCATATAAATCTAACTTACATACAGCAAGTATATTAACAACTGCTAAAGGACAAAAAGAATATGAATTTGGTTATTGTACAGAATTTATTTTACAATTATCAAAAGACCGTGTTCCAGATATCGATGCTTTTAAAGAATCTACAATGCTTGAAAGAATTTCTGATTTAGGAGAGTCAATCGTTGTAGTTAAAGATGATGATTTAGTTAAAGTCCACTTACATACTTTAACACCTGGGCAAGTGTTAACAAGAGCTCAGGAATTTGGCGAATTTTTAACTTTAAAAATTGAAAATATGACAGTCCAACATAGTCAAGTCGTTACTACAAATGGCAATGGTAATGGTCAATCTCAATTTGAACAAGAAACTTATCAACGACCAGAAATTCGTAAAAAATATGCGATTGTAGCTGTGGCAAGTGGACAAGGATTAATTAATACTTTTAAAGAAATGGGCGCTGATTATGTTGTAGAAGGGGGACAAACTATGAATCCTTCTACTCAAGACTTTTTGCAAGCATATCGTATGTTAAATGCGGAACATATTTTAGTATTTCCGAATAATAAAAATATTATTTTAACAGCTCGTCAATCAAGTAAGTTTGTAAAAGATGCCCAAGTTCATGTAATTGAAACAACCACTATCGCGCAAGGATTTGCGGCACTAACTATGTTAGATTTAAATGGTGAACCAGAAGAAGTGATTGCGGATATAAGTAAAGTAATTGATAATGTTGTGACTGGTTTAATTACTTATGCAATTCGTGATACTGATATTGGTGGTTTACAAATTAAAAAAGATGACTATATTGGAATTTTAAATGGAAAAATCGTCACTTCTCGTCGCCGTCGCATTGATTCTGTGAAAGAATTAATTCAGTTAGCTAATGTTGAAGATAAAGAGATTATTACAATTATTCACGGAGAAGGCGTGCCACCTCGCGAAGTTAACGATTTGGTTCGTTTCATCGAGAAAAACTATAGCAATTTAGAAGTCGATGTTATTGAAGGCAACCAAGATGTCTATAGTTATATTCTAGCGATTGAATAGTACATAGGGCTTTTGCCCTTTTTATTTTAAGACGCGGAGGTCTTTACAATGAATGGTTACTCACTAGCACATTTAGATTATATCAATCCACGGACATTAAACATTTTAAAGAAAAATGGGATTGAGACAGTTGGGGATTTGTTGACATATTATCCGCATCGTTATGATGATTATACTATAACGCCCTTTCTTGAAGCTGTACCTGAAGAAACAGTTACAATTCAAGGTTTTGTTCAATCGCGACCTACGGTAACTACTCTTCGTGGTAATTTAAACGTGATGAATTTTTTTGTGGAAGTGGATGGATTTAATGTTCGGGTAGCCATTTTTAATCGGCACTTCTTAAAAAATAAAATTAATTTTAAAGAGTATGTTCGACTAACTGGAAAATTTGATCTTACTAAACGTAATTTTACGGCTTCAGAGATCAGTTTTGATGAATTTTCATCGAATATTCAACCTCGGTATAATATTAAAGGTATTAAAGATGAGAAGTTTCATGAGTTAGTAAGCCAAGTGTATTATGATTTTCGTGATAAAATACAAGAAACGTTACCCGAAGAGTTGTTAGTAAAACATAATTTACTATCATTAGATAAAGCCATTAAATATATTCATCTTCCTGAAAAAATGACTGAAACAAAAAAAGCTCTTCGCCGTCTTAAATATGAAGAACTTTTGACTTATCAAATAAACGTTAAATATATGCTTTATAAACGTAAAAGCGAACCTCAAGGCGTAGCAATTCCCTACGATGAAGTTAAAGTTAAAGAATTTATTGATAATTTAGAATTTACTTTGACACCTGATCAAGAAAAGGCAGTTGAAGAAATTCTTTGTGATATTCGCTCTAATTACAAAATGAACCGTCTATTACAGGGCGAAGTTGGTAGTGGAAAAACCATTGTTGCCGCAATCGCTCTATATGCCGTTGTTAGTGCGAACTATCAGGGCGCAATAATGGTACCAACAGAAGTATTAGCTAATCAACATTATGAAACTTTTTTAAATTATTTTAAAAATTATAATGTTAATATTTCCTTACTAACTTCATCAATATCACAAAAAGAACGTACTCAAATTTTACGTGACCTAGCAAATGGAAAAATAAATATTATTATTGGAACTCATGCGTTATTCCAAAAGGATGTTGTTTTTCATAATTTGGGATTAGTTGTAACTGATGAAGAACATCGTTTTGGAGTTCGTCAACGCGTATCAATTGTTGGAAAAGGGTATTTAATCGATCATTTAAAAATGAGTGCAACGCCTATTCCGCGAACATTAGCATTAAGTTTTTTAGGGGACTCAGATATTTCCATACTAAAAACTTTACCTGGCAATCGTAAAGAAACAATTACTGAGTATATTGAATATCAAAACCGTCATAAAGTTTTTGAGCATATTGCTGAACAGGTAAAACAAGGACGACAAGTTTACATTATTACTCCTATGATTGAAGATTCTGAATCAATGGATTTATCTAATGCTCTAGAAGTATATGAAAATACAAAGAAATATTACCGGGGGATTGCAGAAGTGGGATTGATTCACGGTAGATTAAAAGCTGAAGAAAAACAAGAAATAATGGAAAAATTCGCCCGCAATGAAATCCAAATTTTAGTTGCTACAAGCGTAATCGAAGTTGGAGTTAACGTAGTTAATGCTACAAATATAATCATTCTTGATGCTGACCGCTTTGGGATTGCTCAATTACATCAAATGCGTGGACGAGTTCGTCGGGGCGATTATCAATCATATTGTTTCTTGATTAGTAAAGCAACGCAAGAATCTACCGTAAATCGTTTGAAGTTGGTTGCTGAAATTAGTGATGGATTTGTTTTAGCTGAAGAAGACTTAAAAAATCGTGGCCCTGGTGATTTCTTTGGTGAAAAACAATCCGGAAATGTAATGTTTAAATTGGCTGATTTAGTAGAAGATGCTGAGATTTTTGAAATAGCAAATGAAGATGCTGAAGAAATTATGAATTCTAAAAAATTATTCATATTACCAGAATATCAGTATTTATTCCAACAAGCTGAGGAAAACTATCAAATGAAAAAGGAAATGTTAGAATAAGAAAGGAGATTGAATTGATTTTTCAATTCAGGTAACGACTATGGTTAAATTAGCGATTGATGCTATGGGGGGAGATTTAGCCCCACAAGAAATTGTTAAGGGTTGTAATTTAGCAATTGGTAAACATGAAGATTTGGAATTAATTTTGTTTGGTGATGAAACTCAAATCAATCAATATTTAGTTCCAAATCCACGGGTTACGGTAGTTCATGCGCCGAAAAAAATTGATATGGGTGAAGAAGACCCAATTAAAGAAATACGTAATAACCGCGATACTTCATTAGTAATGGCTTTTCAAGCTATAAAAGATAAGGAAGCCGATGGAGTAGTTACTGCAGGACCAACTCAAGCAGTAATTGTTGCGGCACATTTAATCATTCGTCGTATTAAGGGCATGAAACGTGTGGCGTTAGCACCTGAACTACCTTTTATTGGTGGAAAAAGCCGTATTTTACTTGATGTCGGGGCAAACTTAGAATTACGCAGTGAGCATATCGTACAATTTGCGCAATTTGCAAGTATTTATTTACGTGAAACTCGCAATATTAAAGAACCATTAGTAGGGCTATTAAATATTGGTACTGAAAAAGGTAAAGGCCGTGAAGTCGATATTGCCGCATATAACCTTCTAAAAGAAGATCCATATATTAATTTTTATGGCAATGTAGAACCAAAAGAATTATTTACCACTCCATGTGATATTTTAGTTACCGATGGTTTCACTGGAAATATGGTTATGAAAACATCCGAAGGAGCTGCAAAAGCTCTTGGACAAACACTAAAAGAAGAAATATCAAAAACGTTATGGGGTAAAATTGGTTATCTGTTTATGCGTAAAAACTTAGCCTCATTTAAAGAACGTCTAAATCCAGACCGAATTGGTGGAGCGAACTTATTTGGGGTTGATGGTATTGTTGTTAAAGCTCACGGTTCGAGCGAAGCTTATGCTTTTTATAATGCGATAATTCAAGCCAAAAAAAGTGTGGAAGGGCAAATTATCGATAAAATGAAAGCAGTTTTAAGCGAAGTGATCAGTGATGAAGAACTTTAAACAAAAATTAGATATAGTTTTTGAAAATCTAGATTTTAAACCCCGTGATATTAATATCTATTTTCAAGCATTCACTCATCCGTCTTACGCTAATGAAGCTAAGGTTAGTAATAATGAACGGTTAGAGTTTTTAGGAGATGCCATTTTAGAGTTTTTAGTTACTAAATTTATTTATCTAAATTTTCCGGACTTATCGGAAGGCGAAATGTCTAAAATGAGAATGAAATTTGTTTGCGAAAAGGCCAATTCTGAATATGCTCTAGATTTAAAACTAAATGAACCATTGTTACTTGGAAAAGGGGAAGAAGAACACGGAGGACGTTTAAAACAATCCGTTTTGGGAAATGTTTTTGAGGCTTTTCTCGGTGCAATCTACCTTGATTTAGGCCTTGAATATGTCCAAAATATCTTAGAAAAAGTGGTTTATCCCCGTATATTAAATCCAGAAAGTGATATTTTTACCGATCATAAAAGTCGCTTACAAGAATATACACAGTCGATTGATAGACGTGGTGTAGAATATATTTTAGAAAAAGAATATGGTCCAAGTCATGATAAAACATTTGTAGTCAGTGTTTTTCATGACGGGATAAAACTTGGAACTGGGATTGGAAAAAGTAAAAAAGAAGCTGAACAACAAGCTGCTAAAGATGCACTATCAAAACTAGCAGTAAATTAATACAATATTTAGGGGGGCGCAAAACTTTGAGTAAATATTATGATTTAATTAAAAGTAATATAATCGAGTTTGATCGATTATTACTTGATAAATATTATCAATTAAATTTAAATGAAGTTGATACCATTTTATTGATTAAATTGCATAATTTAATTAAGCAAGGCAATAAATTTCCATCTTCGAGCCTACTTGCCTCCCAAATGTATATTACGGAAGACCAAGTTGGCGAGAGAATTGTTGACTTAGTTAATCGTGGTTTTATTGATATGTTGTTATCAAGCGTTGATTCAAAGGAACATTATTGTCTTGATGCCACTTATCGTCGTTTGGGGTTACTTTTAGAAGATGAGGAACGAAAAGCAACTGATAAAAAACATGATTTAGAAATCAAAAAGATTGTTAATTTATTAGAAACTGAATGGAAAAAACTTTTATCATCATTAGAACTTGAAATAGTTGCGCGTTGGGTTACGGAAAAGAACTATACTTTTGATAACGTCAAAGAAGCAGTGTTACGCGGTCTAAAACAAAAACAAACAAATATTAAATATGTTGATCGAATTTTAACAACAATGCATCAAGATGTTGAAGAAGTACAAAAAGATCCAAACAAACCAAACATCAAAGAATTATTTGAAGAGGTATACTTTGGAGCCAAAAGAAATTTATAGTAAATTAGAAGAACTTTATCCTAAAGCTTATACCGAATTACAATATCGTAATATATTTGAATTAGTGATTGCAGTGGTATTGTCAGCCCAAACGACTGACGTTGCTGTAAATAAAGTTACTCCTAAATTATTTAGTAAATATCCGACCCCCTTTGCATTAAGTCAAGCCGATGTTAAAGATGTTGAAGAGATAATAAGTTCAATCGGATTATATAAAACAAAAGCTAAGAATATTATCAATTTAGCTAAAGTATTAGTATCTAATTATAATGGGAATGTTCCCAATGTCTTTGAAGAGTTAATTAAATTACCTGGTGTTGGGCGAAAGTCAGCTAATGTCATTCTAAGTGAAGGTTTTAATATTCCAAGGATTGCGGTGGATACACATGTTTTACGTGTATCAAATCGTTTAGGATTTGCTGATTCGCAAAATCCAGTGATTGTAGAAAAAGAGTTAATGGAAAAATTTTTGCCATCCCAATGGCATCAACTTCATTTAAGGTTAATTTTATTTGGAAGATATTTTTGTAAGTCAAAACCTAAGAAATGTCACGAATGTCCGTTTCAATCTATTTGTCGGTATTTAAAACATGAAGTAAAATAATAGACTAAAAAATTAAGGATATAATTAAAGGGGCTACTTATAAATTTAAATAGTCCTTTATATTTATCCTGTTTTAGAAAAACTTTTTTTGACAAAAACCCCCTTATGCCATATGTACTATTTAGCATAAGGGGGTTTTATTATGAAAGTTAAATTATTTGATGAAAGTCATGAACAAGATTTAGAAGAAAAGGTTAATGATTTTTTAAAAAATATTAGTGATGAGAAAATTGTGGATATTAAATATCAGGTAAGTATAATGTATGACTATAAATCACAAATCTATTGCTACTCTGCAATGATCATTTATCGTGATTAACTTCTTTTAATTGACCTAAAAAATACTCTTTGTTTGGAGTTACAGTGACAGATTTTTGATTAGTGTAGATTACAAAAGAACCTGGCATACCTTTAACTTTTTTTACGTATTTAACTAAAGTATAATCAACGGTTGTTTTCGAATGGTAATTCGAATAATAGGCAGCTAGTTGTGCCGCAAGCCCTATTAATTCATCAGTTAGATTATTTGTTCTAACAATTACGTGACTTCCTGGGGCATCTTTAACATGGAAAAAGTAATCATTTTTATTGGCTAAGGTATGGGTTAAATAATTGTTTTGAATATTATTTTTACCAACAAAAATTAAATTACCTGTTGCGTCAGTAAAAGTTAGATAATTAGGACGTACTTTTGTTTTTTTCTTAGGAGATTGCTCTTTTAAACCTAATTCTAAGGCGATTTCCTCTAAATCAACTTCAGTAGCAAGTTGAATTTGCTCTTGTAAAGTTTGTAAATATTGTAAGTGTTGAAATGATTTTTTTATTTCTTCTGTTAAAATTGAAATTGTTCGTTGGGCTTTTTTGTATTTATTAAAATATGCTTCTAAATTTTGCGAAGGGGATAATTTGGGATCAAGTTTTAACTCTATCAAATTATTCCCTTCATAATAATCTTCTACAATCACCATATTATCTCCTTTGTTTACTTTATGAAGATTACTGGCTAGAAGATTTCCTAACTTTTCATATATTAAGTTATCTTTGGCTTGACTAAGTTCTATTTCTTGCTTAGATATTTTAGAAGTTGTTTTTTTAATTTCATGATTAATATAATTAACTAATTTTCGATTTGCTTCTTTTTGTAAGAAAATTTCTGATATTTCTGTATAATAGTAATCTAATAAACTTGAAATACTTTTAAAATATTGTTTTTCACCCGATAATGTTTGTAAGTCAGTCCAATAAAAGTTATATTTATCATTTAATTTAATCAAAGTTGGTTTTACTGGTCTATATAAAACTTGATGAAGGCTTTTTATATGTTTTATTTCATTTTTTATAATATTACTTAAACCTTCAAAATTATCAATAGTGGTTGTATCAGTAGTAACCGTATAGGGATTTAATTTATCAGTTGTAGGAAACTGATAAGTTACTTTTGGAACTAACAATCGCATACTATCAAGAGGGGTTTTACGTAAACAGTCGATAATTATCATATCTTCATTAGTCAAAATTAAATTTGCGTGTCGACCTAATAATTCAAAAATTAAAAACTTAACGGATTGATATCCAAGTTCATCAGCTTGCAATACTTTAATAATGATAATTCGGTCATTATTATATTGGTTAATTGAATCAATTATTCCGTGTTCAAAATGTTTACGCAAGACCATACAAAAATTGGTTGGTTCACTTAAAGTATTAATTGTCTTCGTCGTTAAACGAAGATGTGGATATGTTAAATTTAATGAGCCTACTAAAGTTAATTTATTTGATAAATAAAATAAAAACTCACGTTCATTTATATCATAAATTTTATTAATTCGTTTTTTTTCGATAATTTTTAATTCGTTAACAAGATTATGAATAAAAACACCATCAATACTCATATGTTTCACCTTCTTAGATAATTTTATCATAATTTAACTTGATTTAAAACAATTAAATTTTCTTGATTTTTAATAAGATTATAGTATAATAATATTTAGATATTATTTTGAGGTGAAATCATGAAGTTAGACGATCGTGGACTGTTAGTAGTAATATCTGGTCCATCAGGGGTTGGGAAAGGGACAGTGCGAAGTGCGCTATTTAATATGACAGGACATGATCTAGTATATTCTGTCTCAATGACTACTAGAGCGCCACGAGAGGGAGAAGTTGACGGGGTTGATTATTATTTTGTCACCCGTGAAGAATTTGAACAACGTATTCGTGAAAATAAATTTTTGGAGTATGCGGAGTTTGTGGGGAATTATTATGGAACCCCGTTAGATAAAGTAGAAGAACAACTTGCATTAGGAAAAGAAGTTGTTTTGGAAATTGAAGTACAAGGTGCTTTACAAGTCCGCGAAAAAATGAAAGATGCGTTATTTATTTTTATAGCCCCACCATCTATTGAAGATTTATATCAGCGATTGATTAATCGTGGGACTGAACCAATCGAGACAATTAATGAACGAATTGCGAAAGCAAAACGAGAAATTAAACTTGCTTATTTATATGATTATATCGTCGTTAACGATGATGTGGATAATGCTGCTGACAAAATCTTAGCAATTATCCGTGCGACACATGCTAAAACTGAGCGCACTATCCATAATTATAATAAACTTATGGGGGTGAAAGATAATGGACTATAAAGACGGTTTACGTTATCCTTCAATCGATCAATTAGTTGAAAAAACTGGTTCCAAATATAAATTAGTAATCGCCGCCGCAAAACGTGCCCGTGAAATTAAAGATAATGGAAGATCTTTTATAAAAAAACCTCATAGCAAAAAATGTATCGGACAAGCTTTAGAAGAAATTTACGAAGGTAAAATTATTGTAAAATAAAATTAGTTAGACGGTTGGTCTAACTTTTTTTATTTATATACTATTAATTTTAGTCATTTTATGCTAATATAAAATAAAAGGAGGCATCGATATGATTGCGAAAGTAATTGTAGATGTTAAGCATGAAAATGTAGATAATGCCTTTGATTATAAAATTCCTGAGGAGTTTTGTGATATTATTCGGGTTGGAAGTAGGGTATTTGTAGAATTTGGCCTCCGAAAAGTTTTAGGTTATGTAATTGAAATAGTCCACCAAACTGAATATAGCGGAACATTAAAACCGATTCTAGAAATATTAGACTTTGATCAAAATTTAAATGAGGAACAGGTGAAGATTGCGGAATATATCTATAGTACAACGAATGCTTTTTATAGTAGCTGTCTTGAAATAATGTTGCCATCATTTTTACGAGGTGATTATCGTAAATATTTACTTGTTCATGACTTTAAAAAGTTAGATCCGGAACTAGCATTAGTTATTGGCCAAAGAAAGAAAGTTGCAATAGGTCCAGAGTTAATTAAATTATGGTCAAAAGTAAAAATCGCCCTTAAAGAAGGATCATTAGAAGTTGATTATGGATATCAAACCTATGGTAAAAAACGATATACAAAGTTTTATGTGCTAGCAAAAGACTATTATTCATTAGACATTACTTCATTGTCTTTAGTTCGTAAAGAAATAATTAATTATATTCATCTAAAAGAAAAAGCAACTTTAGAAGAAATCGTAAGTAATGTAGGGTGTAGTCAATATTTAGTAAATGATTTAGTTAAAAAATCTTATTTGAAAATAGTCGAAGAAAAAGTAATCGATGAAATTGAAAAGAAAGACATTCCGAAACGTAATACTAATTATAATTTTGCTCAACAAGAGTTAATTAATAAATATCAAAGTTTAGACAAAAAACCATTTTTATTATATACAAATGATGAGCATTTTCAGATGAATTTTTTAATTGATGCGATGATCGATGTCATCAATCAAAATAAGCAAGTTTTATTATTAGCACCAACGATTGTATATGCTAATGAAGTTAGTCTAATTATTCGTAATAAACTTCCTCAAATTCGGTTGGCCACATTAACAAGTAATATTAAACCAAGTGAATATTATGAACAATATTTAAATATTATTGCTGGAAATATTGATGTTGTCGTTGCTACAAAAGTCGGAGTATTTACTCCACTGACTAAACTTGGCTTAGTCATTTTACTTGATGAAGCTAATCAAAACTATATTAATGAACAAAATCCACGTTTTTCATGTCGTGATATTGTTTTATTTAGAGCTAAATATCATCAAGCTAAAGTAATTCTAACTTCTCTTCCGCCAAGTATTAATTCTTATTATCAAGTATATTTAAGTAAGTATTATTTGTTAAGATATATTGTTAATCGTCCAAGTGAAGTTCATATTATAAATATGAAGGAAGAAATCCTTAATCATGGAACAAATATTCTTTCAAAGTCATTAATCGATGCTATTAAAGAAACTTTAAGTCAAAAACGCCAAGTTTTACTATTATTAAATCGTATTGCCCATAGCACTTTAATTCGCTGTGAAAACTGTCAAGAAGTTGAAAAATGCCCTAATTGTAAAATTTCCTTGAGTTATTATCAACGTAATAATGTTTATCGCTGTAATTACTGTAACTATTCCATACCTGCTACTGGCATTTGTAGTTCTTGTAAATCAAGAAGTCTAAGTTTACACGGCTTTGGCCTTGAACAAATACAATCTTTAATTCATCAAAACTTTCCAAATGCCAAAGTATTAATGGTGGATGCGGAAAAAATAAATCAGGATTTTTCAGAAGTTTTAATTAATATTGAGGAAGGAAATGTTGATATTATCTTAGGAACACATATTATGATTGATTCCTTTAAAAATAGTCAAATTGAATTAGTTGGAATAATTGACCCTGATCGAATGTTACATTATGATCATTTCAGGGCTAAGGAATTAGTCTTTATGGAAATATACAAATGTATTAATCGTAAAAATACCAAAGTATACATTCAAACATATCATCCTCAAGACAATGTCTTTAGTTATGCAATTAATAATAGTTTCGAAGCATTCTATGAAGATGAAATTAAGAAACGTCAATTGCTACTTTATGAGCCATTTATTGAAATAAATAGATTATTAATTTGTGGTGAATTTAAAGCAATGTATCACTTTGCAAATTACTTTAAAAAAGTATTTTCAAAAATTGTTAAAGGAACAAAAGACGTCTTAGGACCGGTATATTTACCAAAATATAGTGGGGTTCAATTGATAATTAAGCATGAAGATTATGATAATGTTATTAGAGTAGTTCGAAGTGTAAGTGAAAAATTTAAGGACCAACAATTAAATATTATTTTCGAACAATACCCCAACAGTTTTAGCTAGGAGTGAAATAAATGAAAGTAATTTTTATGGGGACACCGGAGTTTGCGGTACCGATTTTAGAAAAGATTTTAACCAAACATGAAGTTGTGTTAGTTGTTACGCAGCCTGATAGTGTTGTTGGAAGGAAGAAAGAAATAAAATATTCACCAGTAAAAGAAGTAGCCTTAAAACATAATATAAAAGTCTTTCAACCAATAAATATTCGCAAAGAAGAAGATTTTATTTTACAAAAAGAGGCTGATATTATTATCACAGCTGCATACGGTCAAATAATTGGTAAAAGGTTATTAAATCATTTTAGATACAAAAGTATAAATATTCACGGCTCATTATTACCAAAATACCGTGGTGGAGCTCCCATTCAGAGAGCTTTAATTAATGGTGATTTAGAAACTGGAATTACGATTATGTATATGGCAGAAAAAATGGATGCTGGGGACATCTTACGACAAACCAAAATACCAATTTTAGAAAGTGATAACCAAGAAACTTTATTTAAAAAATTATCTTTACTAGCTAGTGAAATGATTCTACCATTTTTAGATGACCTTGAAAATGGGTTAATTACTCCGATTAAACAAGATGAATCCCAAGTATCATATGCATATAATTTAACTAAAGAAGATGAAAAGATTGACTTTAATAAACCAAGTCGAATGGTATTTAATCAAATTCGAGGTCTAAATCCTAATCCAGGGGCATATACTCTAATAGACGGACAAGTTCTAAAAATTTATGATAGTAAAGTAACTGACCATTCTCATAGCCACCAGCCAGGAACTATTATAGCAATTGAAAAAGATTGTTTTGTGGTGGCGTGTGGAAATGGGACATCCCTAGCAATTTTAGAAGTACAACTTGCGGGAAGAAATAAAGTAAATGCGAATCAGTTCATTAATGGTGCAGGCCGAAATTTAATAAAAATAGGAAAAATCATAGGAGGGTAGTATGAAAAAACCAAAAATATATTTTTCACGTGAAGAAATGTTTCACTTAAATCGCGATCGTTTACTTGAAAGAGGAGTTACTATTAGGGATATTGCGGAAATTGCATTTAATCAACAATCACGTTATAACAAAGATATTAGTATGAGTTTATGTATTGAAAGTGTTGAAAAAGTCTTAACATACCGTGATATTTTCCATATGGTACAACTTGCAATTGAAATCGACCGACTTACAGAAGAGGGATTATTCCGTTCACCAATTCAAGATATTATGAAAGCTGA
>LFRX01000058.1:21707-22368 GCA_001512985.1 Acholeplasmatales bacterium DTU056 | reverse complement strand
ATTGATGTTAATAAACCAGGAATCATTCGTAAATTAAACTCTGAAGGAAAAGAAGCAAATCGTTGCCATACTTTCTTAGACGATGTTGTTGGAGCCTTAGCCGCCGCCGCTTCTACAAGAGTTGCTCAAATTATCAGTGAAAACGAAGCTGCCAAAGATCCAAATATTGTTCAATTACCTTTAGACATTTAATTTAGTTATGACAAATATCATAATAAGGTATTTTGGGGATTACCAAAATACCTTATTGTTATAAAATAATATTATTAAGTTTCATTTGCTCTATATATCAAATCTATATTTATCAAAATTAAAAAGTTGTAAACTAAAGATAAAGATGAAATATAATAATATATAGAAACATATCATAATTTCTTGCTGACAAAGTTTACTTTTATTGATAGTATAAAATTGAAAATAAATGCATATCTTTATATTAAAATTTTAATTTTTAATCATTTCTATTTGGGTAAAGATAATTGGTTAGAGGAAGGATAAGTATGAAAAGAAGTTTATTTTTTTATTTCTATTAGTAAGTCTTTTAGTCGGATTATTTGGATGTGAACCTAAAAGTAATGATGAGATAATTAATAATGAAAATGAACAACAAGAACAACAAAACGAAGAAGAAAATGATAGTCTAGAATTAGATGAGCAAACT
>LFRX01000058.1:15832-21669 GCA_001512985.1 Acholeplasmatales bacterium DTU056 | reverse complement strand
ACTCTTGGAGAATATTAATTGATTTTTCCAGACTTAACTATTCCGATTGTTTGGAAGCAAGGAGAAATTTATGAATTAGTAGAAGCTTATGAATCGGGAATTTTAACCCATGAGCATTTAGAGAAGTTATATAATAATGTTAAAAATTTACATCATTATTTGTATAATAATAGAAATCGAAAATAGAATTTAAATTATTTAAAACTTGCTTTGATGGTAATCAGGGCAAGTTTTTTTATTTTATTTTGAAACATTAACAGTATTATTAAACAAAATAATTAGTTTTTTAATTTTAGGAAAATAGGCAATATGTCGACACTAAAAAAATAGAGTCGAATATAATGCTAGTAGAATTAAAATAACTAAGAAGGAGTACTAGGAATGTCAAAAGTCTTAGAATTTAAAAATGTGTCAATGCATTTTTGTGACCAAAAAGGAGAATTTGAAGTTTTAAAAGATATTAGTTTTTCAGTAGATGAAGGGGAAATTGTGGCGATATTGGGGCCTTCTGGAAGCGGAAAGACTACGATTTTAAATTTAATCGCAGGTTTGATTACTCCAACAGATGGTGAAATTATTACATATGGGTCCATTGGATATATGTTTCAACGTGACCATTTATTCGAATGGAAAAATATTTATGACAATGTCTTATTAGGATTAGTATTACAAAAAAATGTTAATAAAGAGACGATTGCTGAAGTTGAAAGAATGTTAAAAATATATGGATTGTGGGATTTTAGAAATCACTATCCTTCACAATTATCTGGTGGTATGCGACAACGAGTTGCATTGATTAGAACGCTCGCAATTACTCCAAAAATATTATTATTAGATGAACCTTTTGCTTCGCTTGATTATCAAACTAAAATTATAGTCATTGAAGATGTCTATAAAATCATCAAACAAGAAAAGAAATCAACTATATTAGTGACACATGACATAGCAGAAGCAATATCAATTGCGGATAGGATAATAGTTCTAACCAAAAGACCGGCCCAAATAAAATCTATTCACCCTATCAAACTTTCTACTTCACACGAGCAAAGTCCGTTAAAGAACCGTAAAGCAGTGGAATTTAAAGATTATTTTGATGTTATTTGGAGGGAGTTAAATGATGAACAAAAAGAGTTGCGATGAGGTTTATAAAATTCAAAAGAAAGAGAAAATCAAATTAGGCATTATCCAAGCTAGTATTTTAATAATTCTATTTGCTTTATGGGAAGTTTTAGCACATTTTGAAATTTTAGACCAATTCTTATTTAGTAGACCGAGCGCAATATTTAAGTTATTTAAAGAATATTTACTAAATAATGAGTTATTTCCTCATATCTTTATTTCTATCTATGAAACAGTTTTGGGAATAGTGATTGGAACAGTAGGGGGAGTTTTAATTGCATCCATATTGTGGTGGAGTGAAAAACTAGCTAAAATTTTAGACCCTTTTTTTATTGTCCTAAATGCTCTTCCTAAAACCGCACTTGTGCCAATTATGATTATTTGGGCTGGAACCGGCATTTCGGGTATTGTTGTTGTTGCAATCTCTATTTTACTATTAGTAACCATCATATCTACATACAATCATTTCACAAATATTGAAGAAGAAAAAGTAAAAATGATGAAAAGTTTTAAAGCAACTAAATTCCAAATCTTTACTAAATATGTTTTACCAAGCAATATAGGCAATTTATTAAATGTCATAAAAATAAATATCGGAATGGCCTGGGTTGGAGTAATAGTTGGTGAATTTTTGGTTTCACAAAAAGGCATTGGCCATTTGTTAATGTATGGTGGCCAAATATTCCGTTTTGATATGGTTATGATGTGGGTTATTGTCTTAGCTTTATGTGCATTAATAATGTATGGTATCGTTAATTTAATTGAAAAATTTGTAATTAAAGGGAGGATTAAAGAAAAGTGAAAATACTTAAAAAACTTTTTATAATGTTATTAATTGTTAAGTTTTTATTTATTTTAACAGGGTGTAAAAAAGACCGATATAGTATCGTTCTAAGTGAGGTAACACATTCTGTTTTTTATGCTCCACAGTATGTTGCCTTAGCAAAAGGTTATTTTGAAGAAGAAGGATTGAAAATCACTTTAATAAACTCTAATGGTGCCGATAAAGTAATGTCCGCATTACTAAGTAAAAAGGCCGACATTGGTTTAATGGGGCCAGAAGCATCAATTTATGTTTATAACCAAGGACGAAAAAATTATGTAATTAATTTCATTCAATTGACACAGCGCGATGGAAGTTTCTTAGTTGGTAGAGAAAAAATTGAAAACTTTACTTTTGATATGTTAAAAGGAAAATCTATCCTTGGTGGTCGCAAAGGTGGAGTACCAGTAATGACGTTACAATATGTTTTACGTCAAAAAGGGCTAGATGCTGTTTTAGATGATCCAACTAAAGAAGTAAATATTCGTACCGATGTCCAATATGGAGTACTAGCAGGAGCGTTTGTTAGCGGCGAAGGGGATTTTGTAACTTTATTTGAACCAGGAGCTACCAACCTTGAAAAAGAAGGAAAAGGATATGTTTTAGCAAGTATCGGGGCTGAATCAGGAAATATTCCTTATACAGCTTATAGCGCTACAAAAAGCTATATTGAAAAAAACCCTGATATTATTCAAAAATTTACTAATGCCATTTATAAAGGACAAAAATGGGTTCAAGAACATTCTGCAAGAGAGATTGCGGAATTGATACATCCATATTTCAAAGAAACACCAATCAAAGATTTAACAATTGTTATGCAACGCTATAAAGATATCGATGCTTGGTGTCCAACTCCATTCTTTGCTAAAGAAGGCTTAGAACGATTAATGGATATTATGGAACAAGCCGGTGAATTAACTAAACGCGCACCATTTGAAAAAATAGTTGATAATTCATTTGCTAATAAAGCTATGCAAAATTAGTTTTTAACTCGCCTCTAAAATATATAGAGGTGAGTTTTCATTTATATACAATTTTTTTGTAATTAAAAAAATTATGTATTTATGTATTAATAGTTAAAAAAATTACTAGATAATTTCTTGAAAAAATATATAAAAAATGGTAATATATATTGTGTTTTATTCCTTAATGGAGGTTATATTATGGGTAGAAAGTGGAATAACATTAAGTATCAAAAAGCTGCAAACGACAAACAACGCAGTAAAATATATTCAAAATTTGGTATTGAAATTTACGCCGCCGCAAAATCCGAACCAGATCCAGAAATCAATCGTAATTTAAAAATGGTTATTGAAAAAGCCAAAACTTATAATGTTCCACGGGAAATCATTGAACGAGCAATTGAAAAAGCCAAAGGTTTTGGTGGTGAAGATTACTCTTTCCATCGTTATGAAGGTTATGGACCAGGAGGAAGTGCTATTATTGTCGATTGCTTAACAAATAATGTTAATCGGACAGTCTCTGAAGTTCGTTCAACTTTTAGTAAACATGGAGGAACATTAGGAGTTAGCGGTTCAGTTACATTCATGTTTGATAACACCGCCATTGTTAGCGCGAAAGGTATAACTGAAGATGCTGTTTTAGAAGCTTTAATTAATTTTGATTGTGAAGTTAGTGAAATTGAAAATGAAGATGGTGAAGTTACAACCTACGGCGCAATGGAAGATTTTCAAAAAATTCGTTCGGCTTATCAATCTCTTGGCGTAAATGAATTTACAACTTCTGAAATTGTAATGTTGCCAAAAAATTATATTCAATTAGAAGGCGAAGCCAAAGATAAATTTTTAAGACTAATCGATGCATTAGAAGATTTAGAAGATGTTCAAAATGTCTTTCATAATGTAATGCTAGACTAATGAGTAAGAAGACAAAGTCTTTTTACTCATTTTTTTTATTTTTAGTAATATATTTTAATAGATAGAGGTGAATAAATGAAGAAATTGGTAATTATTGGTTTATTGTTTTTGATTTTGTTTTTTAATTTATATATTAGCCCAGTAAAAGCTGATTCAACTTTAGAATTAACAAAAGATGCTAAATCCGCAATCCTTATCGAACCAACAACAATGACTGTTATTTATGAGAAAAATGCCAAAGAAGCACTTTCTCCAGCTAGCATGACCAAAATAATGACCTTAATTTTAATTATGGAAAGTTTGGAAAAAGGACAAATTACCTTAGATGAAAAAGTTCAAGCTAGTATGAGGGCTCGAAAAATTACAGGAAGTAAAATTTATTTAGAATATCAAGAAGAAATGTCAGTTGATGATTTATTAAAAGGGATTGCAATTGGATCAGGTAATGATGCGGCTATTGCGATGGCTGAAAAAATCGGTGGATCAGAAGAAAATTTTGTTAATATGATGAATCAAAAAGCCAAAGAACTTGGAGCAGTTAATACTAATTTTAAAAATTGTCATGGGCTTGATGAGGAAGGTCATTATTCTTGTGCTTATGATATTGCGTTATTTGGAGCGTATTTAGTTAATACTTTTGGAGAAAAGATTTTACGTTATACAAGTGTTTATGAAGATTATTTACGAAAAGAAACCCCTAAACCATTTTGGTTAGTTAATACTAATAAATTAGTGAGGTTTGTAGAAGGGGTGGATGGATTAAAGTCGGGATGGACGGATATTGCGGGATATTGTCTTTGTGCGACAATTCATCGCGGAAATATTCGTTTCATTTCCGTTGTTATGGGCTGTTCAACAAATAACGCCCGAAATCAAGAAACAATGCAAATGTTAAACTATGGTTTAAGTAATTTTGAATTAATTAATATTTTCAAAAAAAATCAACCACTAAGAAAATATAAAGACATTACATTAGGTAATATTGAATATAATATTGTTCCTAGCAAAGATATCAATGTTTTAGTTCGAAAAGGTGCCCCAAAGAAAGATGTTCGCTATGATATGACTATTGATTATCAAAAAATAAAACAATTAGAAAACAAAAATATCGGAACGTTAAAAGTCTATTATGATAATAAATTAATTAGTACTGTTAGTTTGGATATTGTCGAAGAGGTGAAGAAAGCTAGTTTTATTGATGTATGTTTTACAGTCTTTAAAGAAGTCTTTTTAGTTTCAAAATAAAAAAAAATTATACTAAAAAGACGGTCAAACTACTTGATTTTACATATATTTACATGAAATTAGCCCTTTTAGTAGTGAAATAAAAGGGCTTTTTTGTCGTATCAATTATATCAAAAAGTTTTTATAGTAAAATCAATGTATGTGATGAATTAGGAGGGAGAGAATGACATTAAATGTTCAAATGTTTATCAAAAAGTATATTTTATATTGTCGACTTGATGGTGAACTTGATCAACATACGGTTGAATCTTTAAGAATTCGGGTAACAGAATTAATTGACAAATATTCAATTCAATATTTAGTGTTAAACTTTAAAAACTTAACCTTTATGGATTCAAGTGGAGTTGGATTTATTATAGGAAGATTTAACCGATTAAAACAAAAGAAAGGTCAAATTATTTTATGCTCTTTAAATGATAATATAAAAAGAATTGTTTATTTATCAGGATTAAATAAAATATGCATAATTAAAAATACGGAAGAAGAAGTAAATAACTATTTGGGGGTTGCTTAATGAAAAATTATTTCAAATTAACTTTTTTAGGAATTTTACCGAATGTTACCTTTGCTCGAGGGTGCGTGGTAAGTTTTTTAATGGATTTAGATTTGAATTTAACATATGTTAATGAAATAAAAACCATTGTTTCGGAAGCGGTCACGAATGCTGTAGTACATGGTTATGAGAATAGAGAACCGGGAGATGTAATTTTAGAAGTATATTTAGAAGATGATGTAATGAAGATTGTTGTTGAAGATTTTGGGGTTGGTATTGA
>LFRX01000058.1:3079-15772 GCA_001512985.1 Acholeplasmatales bacterium DTU056 | reverse complement strand
GGGATGAGTAATGGGAAATGATTTATTTAACAAACATATCAATTTAGTCTATAAAATTGCTCATCGGATGAATTATGGGTATATTGATTTAGATGACTTAATTCAAGTTGGTTTGATGGCTTTATATGAAGCGAGTATCAAATATAATCCATCTTATAACACTAAGTTTTCTACATTTGCTTCAATTTACATCATAAGTGCGATTAAAAAAGAACTTCGCCAAAATAAACCAATTAGTTTAAATAAAGAAATAATTAAGCTATCTAAACAATTAAAACAACTTGATAGCAACCTATCGGTTGAGGAACTTGCCAAAAAACTAAATACTTCAAAAGAAAATATAATTTTAGCCCTTACCTATGGAAATGAGGTTATCTCACTAAATCAAATAACCCAAACGGATCAATTAATTGACTTAATTCCGGATAAAACTATAAAAAGTATAAGTCATGATGACTTAGAAATAATATTTTCACAACTTGATGAGATAAGTAAGAAAATAATTTATTATAAATACTATTGTGGTTATACCCAACAACAATTAGCTAAACTATTATCGACTTCACAAAGTCAAGTTTCTCGTTTAGAAAAAAAAGCCTTGCAAAAAATTAAACAATTAAAATATTAATAATCTTTTAGTAAACGACGATGAGTCGTTTCTTTTTATTTTTATGCAATATTTTTTAGAATAATTTACCTAATTTGAATAAATAATAACAACAAGGAAGTGAAATGATATGAATCAAAAGATATCTAAAGTAATGCAAGAAACTAAGCCAAAAAAACCAATTTTAAAAAATGCCTTGAGGGCTTTTTTAGTTGGTGGATTAATTTGTTTATTTGGCCAAGTTCTTATTTTTTTATTTCAAAAAGGATTTAATTTTTCTAAAGAAGAAGCTTCTAATATTACAGTTGGATTGTTAGTCTTAATAGCCTGTTTATTAACCGGTTTTGGAGTATATGATCGAATTGGACAGTTTGCTGGAGCGGGAACGATTGTTCCGATTACCGGGTTTGCTAATTCTATGGCTAGTTCAGCCCTAGAATCTAAATCAGAAGGAATTATTGTGGGAATTATTATGAATATGTTTAAACTAGCAGGAAGCGTAATTGTTGTTGGAGTTCTAAGTGCCTATATTTTAGGGCTAATTAGATATTTATGGGGATTGATAGTATGAAAAAAGTTGGTAGACAAAGTGTGATTTTTGATAATGTATATGTTAAATCCCGTGCGGTTTATGTTGGGCCAAAAGAATACGCTGGTCCTTTGGGAAAATATTTTGATGGGTATTTTCAAGATTTATATTGTGACTCAAAAACTTGGGAAAAAGCTGAAATGAATTTGTACAAATGTGCTTTAGAAAAAGCTATTGAGAAAGCGGGTTTAGTGGAAACGGAAGTTGATTATATTATTGGTGGTGATTTAAATAATCAAATTATTATTGGAAGTTATGTTGCTAGAAACTATAACATTCCAATGCTAGGCGTTTTTAGTGCGTGTGCAACTAGTATGCAAGGAATTATTTTAGGTGGAATGATTGTTGATGGAGGATTTGGAAAAAATTGTTTGTGTATGACATCAAGTCATAATGCGACAGCCGAGAAACAATTTCGTTATCCGACCGAATATGGCGGAAAAAAACCGGAAACTGCTACTTTAACTGTCACAGGTTCAGGAGCAATTCTCCTTACTAGCAAACCAACATCTATTCAAATCACTAGAGCAACTGTTGGAAAAGTTTTTGATCCAGAGTATGATGATCCGCTTGATTTAGGTCGTGCCATGGCCCCTTCCGCATACCTCACTATCAAACAACATTTCCAAGATTTCGATACAACAATGGATGAGTATGACTTAATTATTACTGGGGATTTATCTTATTATGGTCGAGAAATGTTAATATCAATGTTTAAAGATGATGGAATTGACATTAGTAAAAAACATTATGACTGTGGATTATTAATTTATGACCGTGAAAGTCAAGATGTTCATGCGGGAGGTAGTGGTTGTGCATGTTGTGCAGCTGTTACCTATAGTTATTTATTAAAGTTATTAGAAGAGGGGCGATATAATAAAATATTAGTTGTTGCGACTGGGGCATTACATAATCCTATTATTTCAGCTCAAAATGAAACTATTCCGGGTATATCACATGCAGTTGTTTTTGAAAGGAGGAAGTAAATAGTGATTTTTGTTATGGCCTTTTTAGTAGGTGGATTAATATGTATGATTGGGCAATTAATTTTAGATATCTTTAAATTATTACCGATTCATTTAACTTCTTTATTCGTTTTCTTAGGAGCTTTATTGGATAGTTTTCATTTATATGATAGATTGATTGAAGTTGCTGGAGCAGGTGCAACTATTCCAATCACTTCTTTTGGACATGCTTTAACTCATGCTGCTTTACAAAAAGCAAGTGAGAGTGGTGTAATTGGACTTGCAAGCGGTATTTTTAGTTTAACGGCGGTTGGAATTACTGCGGCTATTATTTTCTCATTTTTCACAGCATTAATTTTTAAACCACGGGGATAAAATGGAATATCTAACTAAGGATGTTAAATATAATATTGATAAAATTGATACTTTAATAGGTGTAAATATTTCTTTTGATATTGGTCGTCGAGAATTAGTCATTTTAGATAAACAAATATACTTATACTATTTAAGTTCCTTAATTGATAGTCAAGCATTGACTTTAATAATTACTAATTTATTAAAGTTAAATGACGAGCCAAATAAAAATGATGATTATTTTGAGTTGATCGTTAATAATATTGCGTATGAGAATATAAAATATCAAACAAATTTGCAAAATATATGTGAAGACATATTAAATGGTTTAGTGGTGGTGATTGTAGAAGGGGAAGAGAGGGCCATCAGTGTTGAACTTCGCAAATATCCAACTCGCTCTATTAGTGAACCGGATATGGAAAAAGTTATTCGAGGGCCACATGATGGTTTTACCGAAAACTTAAGTGTAAATATAGCATTATTACGTCGGAGAATAAAAGATATTAGGCTCCGTAACATTATATATCCCGTTGGAACAAAATCCAAAACAAATTGTTGTATAAGTTATTTAGAAGGAGTTTGTGATCCTTCATTAATAAGAATGGTTTGCGACCGACTTAAACAAATTAATACCTTACATTTAATACTGACTGATAAAGCTTTAGAAGAAATGTTATTAAAACAAAAATTTAATCCTTATCCGTTAGTACGTTATACTGAACGTGCTGATACTGTCGCTGTTCATCTTTATCAAGGGATGATAGCAATTTTCGTAGATACATCACCAAGTGTTATTTTAGCTCCGGCTACCCTTTTTGACCATCTCCAACATTTTGAAGAATATCGTCAAACACCTTTAGCCGGAACTTATTTGCGATTTTTACGATTTGGTGGGGTATTATTAAGTGTCTTTTTGACGCCGTTATATTTACTATTAAGTTTATATCCAAATTATATCCCAAGTTTTCTTAGCTTTTTATTCGAAAACCCTAATTTGAATCTACCGATTTTTTGGCAGTTAATACTAGCAGAAATTGGGGTTGAGTTCTTACGAATGGCATCAATACATACCCCAAATGCTTTATCAACTGCAATGAGTTTGATTGCGGGAATATTAATTGGAGATATTGCGATAAGGTTGGGTTTTTTTAATGAAAGTGTAGTTTTATTAGTGGCGTTAGCTGCGATTGGGACATATATAACCCCTAGTTATGAACTCGGACTGGCTAATAAAATTACAAAATTATTTTTCTTGTGTTTAATTTATATTGGTGGTTTTTGGGGATTTGTTATTGGAGTAGTTGCCTGGTTTATCTATTTGTGCTCTCTAAAAAGTTTTAATAAACCATATTTATCTCCATTAGTTCCTTTTAACTTCTCTAAAATATTAAAAGTTTTAATCCGTTTTCCGTATACAAATAATAAAAAGAGGTGAGACTATGCCGGAGTTAAAATGTAAAGCGACCAATTGTGTTTATAATCTTGATAATTTATGTGCTAAAAGTGTAATCAATGTTGGTGACATTGAAGCAGTTACTAGTAATGAAACATTTTGCTTAAGTTTTGTTAAACGAGTAAAAATGACTTTAGAAGATTTAAAGACGGAGTTTGCTGCATTCATTGATCCTACTCCCAAGACGGAAATAAATTGCTTAAGCATTAATTGTTTATATAACGATAATTATGTATGTAAAGCCAAAAGAGTCTTAGTTTCTGGAGAACAAGCTAAGGTCTCTCATGAAACTAATTGTGAGACTTTTAAATTGTATTAAAAAGAGCCTTGCGCTCTTTTTAATTTTATTAATGGTTATAAACGGAAAAACATAGCAATATTTAATTGAAAATTATTAATTGTTTTGATATAATAATTTTATCTAGTATAGCAAGGAAAGGAGGTAAGCCCAAATTGAGTACAATTAAATTTTTGGCCTTGGGTGGACTTGGCGAGAATGGAAAAAATATGTATGTTGTCGAAGTTGATGAGCGTATTTTTGTTTTAGACGCTGGCCTAAAATACCCAAGCGTGGAGTTATATGGTATTGATGCGGTTATTCCAGATATTACCTATTTAATCGAAAATAAAGACCGTGTCCAAGGCATTTTTATTTCTCATGGGCATGAAGACCATATCGGGGCTTTACCTCAATTATTAAAAGTCTTAGATGTGGGTGTCTTCGGAACTCATTTTACGATTTCATTAATTGAGGATTTATTAACAGAAGAAGGATTAAATGTTAGTGACTATCGGTTATATCGCATAAATGAAGACAAGGTTTTAAAATTTGGTAATATTACGGTTGAATTCTATAATACTACACATAGTCTACCGGAATCTATTGGAGTAGCCATTAAAACTTCGGATGGTGCGGTTGTTTATGTTCCAGATTTTACTTTTTCTATTAATAACGATCGTAAGTATCGGACATCATTTAATAAATTAGCAGAAATTGCTAAAGGGGGAACTTTAGCACTTTTAAGTGAAAGTCTTGGAGTAAATAATACAAATCGGGTTCATAATGATATTCCATTATTTCATAAAATAACTGAAGTATTATTAAACTCTGGACGGGTAATTTTTTCATTGTTTTCAACCGACTTAGACCGCATTCAAAAAGTAATTAATATTAGCGCTTCATTGAATCGTCGCATTGCTATCGTTGGTAGAAAAGCCCAGCGAGTAATTAATATCGCGATGAATAGTGATTACTTAAAAATTCCTCAAGATCGGTTAGTTAATTTAAAATTTATTGATGATGAAAATAAAAATGATTTTGATGATTTGGTTGTAATTGTGACTGGCGTTCGTCATGAACCTTTTTATATGTTACAACGAATGTGTCAAGGACAAGACCGTTTAATTGAAATAACTGATAAAGATAACATTATTATTATGACACCAGCGGTCCCTGGAACAGAACGAATGGCGGCCCGAACAATTGATATTCTAACTCGCCATAATGCCAAAGTTACAATTGTTAAAAAAGATATTTTAGTTAGTTCACATGCTGATAGTGAGGATTTAAAAATGCTATATAGTATTTTAAATCCGAAATATATTATCCCAGTTGTTGGTGAATATCGCCATCAATTCATGCAAAAGAAAATTGCAATGAATTTTGGTTATTCAGAAGATAATGTCATTTTACTTGATAATGGAGAAATGATTATTTTTAAAGATGGTGTCTTACAACCAACTCGCACCAAAGTTCAATCAGGCGACGTTTTAGTAGATGGTTCTTTAATTGGTGATATTAATGAAGTTGTTTTAAAAGACCGTGAAATGTTGGCCGCTGAAGGTGTGGTAATGCTAGTAGTAAATATTGATGCACGCATAAAAAAAGTTGTGGCAGGACCAAAACTAGTTACACGCGGTTTTGCTTATGGGGAATATGAACAAGAATTAACGGAATCTATTTATCAAGTAAGTGATGAAATAATTGATAATCATTTATCACGAAAATATATTGATTGGAATGAATTAAAGAATGAATTGCGCGATGCAATCAATAAAGAAATTTATCGCATTACTAAAAAAACACCAATTATAATTCCAACAGTTATTGATACCCAAACAACAAATGTAAATAGACGATGATGAAAAATAAGTAACATAGCAGTTATTACAAAGAGAGGAACGAGAAGGTGCGAAGTTCTTAATAATTGTTACTGTGAAGCTCTTTTCTAGTCTAGCCTAATCAGCTACGTAAATCTTGCGTTAAAAGATAATTAAGGTGCATAGCCTTAGGGCTATGAAGTAGGATGGTACCGCGATTTATTCGTTCCTATATAAAGTTTTTTTATATAGGAATTTTTATTATGAATTTGTAAAGAAAGGAGAAATAGATTAGTTAATATATCATGAAACGATTAAGTGCAAATGAAATTAGAAGAATATGGTTGGATTTCTTCAAAAGTAAAGGCCATACGGTGATTCCAAGCGCCCCCCTAATTCCACAAAACGACCCTTCATTATTATGGATTAATGCGGGGATTGCGCCGCTTAAGAAATATTTTGATGGACGTGAAGTACCAATTAATCGCCGTTTAGTAAACTCCCAAAAATCTATTCGAACTAATGATATTGAGAACGTTGGTAGAACTGCTCGTCATCATACTTTCTTTGAAATGCTTGGAAACTTTTCAATCGGAGATTATTTTCGAAATGAAGCGTTAGAATGGGCAATTGAAATATTAACATCTCCTCAATATTTTGGTTTTGAATTAGATAAATTATATTTTACTATTTATCCAAATGATGAAGAAACATTTAAAAAGTGGGTTAGTTTAGGAGTAAAACCTGATCATATAGTTCGTACTGAATCTAACTTTTGGGAAATTGGCGAAGGTCCATGTGGTCCAAATACAGAAATTTTCTATGACCGTGGCGAAAAATATGATCCGAATAATTTGGGGATTAAAATGTTAGAAGAAGATTTGCCAAATGATCGCTACATTGAAATTTGGAATATTGTTTTTAGTCAATATAACGCTATTGCCGGATTAAAACGTGAAGAATATCCTGAACTTCCAAGTAAAAACATTGATACCGGAATGGGATTAGAACGAATGGCTTGCGTTATGCAAGAAGTTGAAACAAATTTTGATACTGATTTATTTATGCCAATTATTCAAAAAACTAGTGAACTCACTAATGTCAAATATACTGGACAAATGCCATTTAAGGTTATTGCTGATCATATCCGTTGTATAGTTTTTGCAATAAGTGACGGGGCTGGTTTTTCTAACGAAGGCCGTGGTTATGTTTTACGTCGTTTAATTCGTAGAGCGATTCGTTATGGCCGTAAATTGAATATGAATGAACCATTTATGTATAAATTAGTTGACGTGGTTGTCGATATTATGAAAGAACCATATCCAGAGTTAGAAAAAAATAAAACCGAAGTTGCTAGATTAATCTATAACGAGGAAGCAAAATTTTTACAAACCTTAGAAAATGGTGAGAAAAAACTATTAGATTATTTAAAACAAGCTAAAAATAACATCGTAGATGGTGAGATGGCTTTCTTGTTATATGATACTTTTGGTTTCCCGCTAGAATTAACGATCGAAGTAGCTAGTGAACATGGTTTCCATGTTGATGAGATAGGTTTTTATGAGCAATTACGTCGTCAAAAAGAATTATCACGTAGTGCGCGAAGTGATGTAAATTCTTTAATGACTCAAAACAAAGATATGCTTGAGTTTAAAACTCCTAGTAAATTTGTGGGATATGAAATTTTAGAAACAAAAAGTAAAATCATTGGTATTTTTAAAGATGGAAAATTAGTAAATCAAGCTAGTGGAGAAATGTTTGTTGTCTTTGACCAAACACCATTCTATGGCGAAAGTGGTGGTCAAGTAGGCGATTTAGGGGTTGTTAGTAAAGACTTTATGAGTTTTGAAGTTTTAAATACTATTAAACTACCTAATGAACAAAATGCTTCACTAATCGACACTAAAGATGTGATATTAAATATTAATGATGAAGTAATGTTAAATGTTGATGTTGATTATCGTGAAAATATTAAGAAAAACCATTCAGCTACTCATCTATTAAATGCTGCTTTAAAACAGGTTTTAGGTAGTCATATTAGTCAACAAGGTTCTTTCTTAAATGATAAAATCTTACGATTTGATTTTAACCATTTTTCTTTCCCAACTAATGACCAAATCCTAGAAGTTGAAGAACTTGTTAATCAAGAAATTAAAAAAGCTCATCCGGTAAATATTTCGTATATGGAATTGGAAAAAGCAAAAGCGATGAATGTGGAAGCGGTTTTTGGGGAAAAATATGGTGAGATAGTTCGCGTAGTTGATATGAAATATTCCAAAGAATTATGTGGCGGAACACATGTAAGTAATACTGGTGAGATTGAGAAATTTGCAATTATTAGTATCGAAAGTAAAGGTTCAGGTATTTATCGAATCGTCGCTTCAACTGGCAAAAATATTTCAACTCAAATGGCTTTAACTTTGCAGTCAATTAATGATGAAATTAATCAACTACGAAATAAAGCTAAAGAAATTCTAAAAGAAGCTCAAGATTTAGGAATTGCATTGTCATATTCTGAACCGACTTTGCATACAATTATTGATAGTTACCAATCAATAATCAAACGCCGTGATGAATTAAACGAATTACGCGAACAAGTTAAAGAACTAGATAAAGCCTACAATAAAGCCAAACGTGATTTAACAGTAATTCCGCTAGATGAATTTGAATGTTTAGTTGAAACCGTAAAAGAAACTACAGTTCTTGTTACCAAGGTTTTTGATTTAGAAACAGAAATTGTAAAAGACTTAGCGGATAGGATTGCGGATGGATTAGCTAGTGTAGTTTTACTTGCTAATGTTTTAAGTGATAAAGTTATTTTTGTATGTAAAAGTAAACACGAAAAAGTTCATGCCGGTCAAATCGTCAAACAAGTTGCTATGATGACTGGTGGTAATGGTGGCGGTCGTGCTGACTTTGCCCAAGCCGGCGGTAAAGAAGTAAGTAAAGTTGATGAAGTATTAGAATTTGCTAAAGAGACTATCAAGGGGTTATTATGAAAATTCTTGGATTAGATTTAGGTAGTAAAACCCTTGGAGTAGCTATTAGCGATGAATTAGGAATTATTGCTAGTCCAGTTGGTACATTTAAATTTAATGAATATCAATTGCAAGAGGCCTTAGAATATGTTAAAATATTAGTAGCAAAACACAATATTAAAAAAATAGTATTAGGTCTTGCCAAAAATATGGATGGTAGTATCGGATTTCAAGGTCAATATACCTTGAAATTTAAAGATATGCTTATAGAACAATTAGCTTTGGAAGTAGTTATGGTTGACGAGAGATTAACTTCACGAATGGCAGAACAAGTTATGCTTGAAGCTGATCTTTCTCGCAAAAAACGTAAAACGAAAGTTGACCAACTTGCTGCCACAATTATTCTCCAAAGTTATTTGGATTCTATAAAAAAATAAAAGAAAGGAAGAAATTTATTATGGTTAAAGACAATCATTTAACTTACATTGACGAAAATGGCGAAGAGGTTCTTTGCGAGATATTGTTTACTTATCATTCTGATGAGTTTAACAAAGACTATGTGTTATTCTATCCTGTTGGCAGCGAGGAAGAAGATGAGATTGAAGTTTTAGCCGCATCTTACACTCCAGATCCTGAAGGTGATGGAATTGGCGAACTTCATGACATTGAAACTGATGAAGAATGGGCAATGATTGAAGAATTACTTGAACAATTCGAAGCTGATCAAGAATTTTATGATCCTGACTTCGATGAAGATTACGATTATGATGANNGATTATGAAGTCTTCGAAGATGATGAAGACGATCATGACGATGATTGTGGTTGCTAACATTTAGAATAAAAAGGATGGCTTTATAGCCATCCTTTTTTTGTTATAAGTAACGGGTAATTAATAATGTCGCAATAAAATCAAAGATTTGTCCAATTTCTTCTTCCGATTCATATAATGCTAGACTAAATTCAGGTTGTGCGATTGGAATTTTAACAATTAACTCAGTTCCTAACTTTTCTGAAACCTCTTCACCGCCACCACTACCGAAAATATATTCAGGTTTATTAGTGACTGGATTTATATAATAAGACATATTTTCAATTACCCCAATAATTTCATGTTTTAGTTGCTTTGCTGCAAGACCAGCTTTAATCGCCACATGTGATGCGGCAAGATGCGGGGTTGTAACAATGATACATTCAGCATCAGGCACATGATTTTTAATATCCAACATGATATCACCTGTTCCAGGAGGGGCATCAATAATCATAAAATCTAAATCCTTACTCCACATAACATCATAGAAGAAGTGTTGAATCATAGAGTTAAGCATTGCGCCGCGCCAAATAACAGGTTTACCAAGTTCAGTAAAAAATTCAGTGGAAATAAACTCAATATTTCCCTTTTTAAACGGAATAATTTTTCCGTCGGCTGTTCCTCGTGGATATGAATGAGGAACATCTAAAATTTTTGGAATACTTGATCCATAAATATCAGCATCAATTAACCCAACTTTTTGACCTTTGCGAGTTAAAGCATAGGCAATATTGGCACTAATGGTTGATTTGCCAACACCGCCTTTTCCGGAAGTGATTACGATGAATTTAACTTTACGATTTATAATGCTATCAATTTTGCGTTGTTCTTGAAATTGAATTTTTACTCCTTTAAATCCCAATTGCAATTTTACTATTTTAGCAATTTCACGACGTAATTTGGCTTCTGGCTCTCCGCCAGCTTTACCAATGTTAATAATTAAAATGACTAATGATTTTTCTTCGTCAATGCCGATATGTTTTATTGCATTAGTTTCTTTTAAAGTTTTACCAATACTTTCATCAACTAAATTTTCTAGATATTTTCGAATTTCATTAGTTGTCATTATGATTCTCCTTTATTATATTTTTATTGGGCCAATAAACTCATTAAGATAAAAACTATTGTTATTGGTGATTAAACTATATAATTTACTAGCCTGCAATTCAATATTTATTATATCACAATTAGTAATATTTTTTAGATTTGATACGATCTTTTCTTTTGTTTCTTTTGGTAAAGTTTTAATATATTTTTCTCCTTGTTTACTAAATCCTAAAATTCGTAAGTAAGAATGATATTGGTTTTCAAATTGTTTTGGCGTTTGTAAAATGATATGAAGTAAAGTACGTTTAATACGATTTTTTGGATATCTTTTTGTTTCGATTAGAGAGATTAATTCTTGATAATTAGTGGTTTTATCTAAGAAATTGGCAATGCGATTTTCGATGCCTTCATTTACTCCAAAAAAAGATTTGATTTTAGATAACGGAACAACATTGAATGTATGTTTTAACAATAAAAATAAATTGTCTTCCGCTAATTTTAAATTTGCAAAAGAAATATTATGAAGTTTTTCGGGAAGATATTGAGTAAATGGCTTGTTTTCAATCATTAAATTGCGAATAGCATTTGCACTAGCAATTTGACTATGAGTAGGAATTTCATCATAGTAATTAGCATAAATTCTCTTAATCGGAATAACTTCTATATTTCCTCCAAGTTTATCAATGGCTTTTAAATAGCCTAAGGCTAACGTATTGTTTGGTAAAGAAAAATTTTCGATTAGTTCTTGGTCATTAGTTAATTGTTTTAAGGCTTTTAAAGCACTTGTAGGATAACTATGACCTTTATCTAAGGAATCTTTTATATATTTTTGAAATGATTTTTGACTTATAATATAATTCAAAGTCCTTAGTTTTTCTAAATTAGCTAATTCCGCCCCAAAAGCCAAATGAGTAATATTAAAACTATTTAAGATGTTAATGGCATTAAAGCAAAAATAATCAGTGCTTTGGACAGCACTAATAAATGGTAATTCTAAAACGATGTCAATTCCAAATTCAAGCATTAATTTAGTACGAGTGAACTTATCAATTACCATAACATCTCCTCGCATGGCAAATGACGAGCTCATCACCGCAATCGTTACGTCAGGATTAATTATTCGTTTAGCTTCATTTATAAAATATAAATGTCCATTGTGTAATGGATTGAATTCTACAACTATTCCTAATATTTTCTTCATTATATTCACCAATAGTTATTATAGCAAAATTTACTGAATTATTAAAGTTAATTGAGTTTGAAAAATACGTAATTAAATGTTATAATTATGCTATATGGTACTAAAGATTTGAAAAGAAAGGGAGACAAAATGAGAAAAATTGCTTCATTACTTACTTTATTAATTGCAATGTTTACATTTACATTTATTAACGTCAAAGCAACTACTCGCGAAGCTTATAATATTGTAACTAATCCTGGAGAAAATATGAGCACTTCTATGCAAATTAGTTATCATTCGGATGTGGAAGGAACGTTTGTAGAAGTGACGAAATATGAAGATGTTGATTATTTAGAAAAAAAAGTTTATTATCCGGAAGTTGTCCCATGGTCACGCTTTGAAGGAGAAGACCCTGAGACTAAATGGGCATCAACAGGGTTTTATGAAAGATATGTATGTCGAGTTGTTTTAGAGGATTTAGAACCAAATACTAAATATCGTTATCGAGTTGGTAAAACAACTTTTTCCGACGAATATTTCTTCACAACTGCTAGCGGTTCTGGAACATTTAGCTTTGTTCATATTACTGACCCACAATATTCAAGTAGTAG
>LFRX01000058.1:1425-2921 GCA_001512985.1 Acholeplasmatales bacterium DTU056 | reverse complement strand
TAGTCCCAAAATGACCAGTAATGATTATTTTATTCATCATTACTTCCATCCACAAAATGGTCCATATACAGAAACATATTCATTAGTTGGATCAACATATTACTTTAAATATAATAATGTTTTATTTATTTCGCTTGATACTGAATCACAAGTACCAGTTTCTCAAACTACATGGTTTAAAGAAGTTGTAATGAATAATCCTGCCCAATATATTATTGTAGGAATGCATCGTAGTTTCTATGGCAGCCAATATGAAAGTCATTCCTATAATGTTCGTCAAGCATGGCAAAAAACTTTCGAAGAATATGGGGTTGACTTAGTACTATCTGGGCATGATCATATCTATGCTCGAAGTCATTTATTATATCAAAACAACCCAACTGAAGATCATACAAAAGGAATAACATATATTATTGGTGGATCTGGTGGAAATAAGTTTTATCGAGTTAAAGAAACAGCCAAAAAATATTATGCTAAATATGTAGAAAATACTACTGTCGCTAATATCATTACAGTATCTGAAGATAATATCGCAATAAAACTAATTGACTTAAATGGAAATATACTAGATACCCATACTATCTTACCAAAACGTCCAACCACAATCGACGAAAACTTTTCCAAAGATGAATTTGTAAATAATATTAAATTTGAGCAATCGACAGAGGATGTCCGAAATGTTCAATTAACTTGGCCAAATAATGGATATGGCTATGTAGAAAAAATTGTGTTGAACGATGGTCGTTTGAATTATGAAGCTATTATTTCAACCCCACACCGTACAGTTCTTGAGGCTAGTTTACGTGTTGGACAATATTATAAATTACGAGTGACTGTTAAGTTTAGAGACGGAGATGAAAGGACGTTAGAATATAATATTAGTACAAAATTGCCTTATGGGGAAATTAAAAATGTCCAAATAACTGACATTGCGACTGATTTTGCTAAGTTGACTTGGGAAGCCGAGTTACAAAATCAACAAATTGAAAAATATCAAGTATTATTAGATGATGAAGTAATTGTTATTCTAGGTAATAAGGATCTATCATATGAATTTTATAATCTATCTAGTAATACAAACTATAAAGTAACTTTACAAGCAATAGATTATTATGGCGATGTTGTATATGAAAAAACAATCCAATTTACTACTTTACCTGAGCAAAATCCAAATGACAATGATGAAAATACAAAAGGGTGTCGTGGAATTTTTGGATTAGTCTTTGCGATTCCATTACTTGGTTTAGGATTTATTACACTAAAAAAACATGAGGATGAAGAGTAATGAATTCTCTTGAAAACTTACCACCAAAAGTTTTATTAAGTGTAATTAATACAAAACTTCGTGATTATTACCATACTTTAGATGAATTATGCGATGATTTACATCTTGATAAGGATAAAATAATTCAAAAATTAGCTAGTATTAATTATAATTATGACGAAAAACTAAATCAGTTTATTTAAAAGACAAACCTTTGGTTTGTCTTTTTTTT
>LFRX01000058.1:0-1367 GCA_001512985.1 Acholeplasmatales bacterium DTU056 | reverse complement strand
GGCTGTAGTAAGGATAGTGATAGAAATAATAGAAAAGATGATAATTCTGATGAACAACAAATAGATATAATTAAATACCCGTTTGAATTAGAAATCGGAGTTGAAATTAGTTACGAATATTTAATTAGTGAGGAAGTCTTCCATTTAGATTTACAAAAACATTTTATTATTTCAACTGATGAAGCAACAGTAGTTTGTGAAAATGGCTTTGTAAAAGCATTAAAAACAGGCGAATCTAAAATTCAAGTGAAAAATTTAGAAGATAACAAAGTATTAGTCGAGATAACTATTACTGTTTTTGAAAAGGATGAAACATATGAAATAGTTTATCATTTTAATGGCGGAACTCCTCATCCAAATACTGTTTATACATATAGAAAAGATCAATTGCCATTAATATTACTAGAGCCAACCTTATCTGGATATCGTTTTTTAGGTTGGTATGAAGATGAAAACCTTTTTGGCTCTAATATTACTGAGATTCCATCAGGATCTACTGGAAAAAAATGTTTTATGCCAAATGGGAAGAAATTATTGAAGAATACACAATAACCTATAATTTAAATGGTGGAACATTACAAAGTCCAATTAATAAATATGATAATACTAAGTTACCTTTAACATTGCCTGAACCAGCAAAGGAAGGATATATTTTCGCTGGATGGTATCAAGAAGAAAGCTTTGAAAATTTAATCAATGTTATATTAGAAGGTTCAAGTGGAAACATTACTGTTTATGCCAAATGGATAGATTTGAATACTGAATATTCGCTTACATATGAATTAAATGGCGGTAATTGGGGATTTACTAATAAAATAGAGTTAATAACTGAATTTTTAACTGACTTTTATAATTATTTAGGCAAACCTGGTGGAAATCTAAATACTTTTATTCATGGTGCTGGTCAAATAAGTGGATTTAATGGAACATGGCAAGAACATCAAGATAAACTTTATGCAGCAAACGATAAATCATCTGATGCAAGTAAACAATATTTTATTAATCAACCTGAATATAATGCGAAATGGCTTGTTTTCTTTGATTTTATCGAAGAATGGGTAAAAATTATTAATGAGACACAAAGTTTTTGGAATAGTACATATACTGGATTGCTAAGACTTTCTCAGTATATTAAAGGAATAAAACCAGCTACCCACGTTTCTGATGAAGTAATGGAAATGGTACCTAGTATCGTCATTCAAGTAATAACATCTTATTATCCTAATCGTCCAACTACTTTACCAACTCCAATTCGTAGTGGTTATAAATTTGTCGGCTGGTATGAGAATAAAGATTTTATTGGAATACCAATCTTTGAAATAAAAGAAGGTACATTTGGAGATAAAAAATTATATGCTAAATGGGTT
>LFRX01000020.1 GCA_001512985.1 Acholeplasmatales bacterium DTU056 | reverse complement strand
TGATTATGTATTATATGCGAAGTGGGATCCAGAAGCCCAAGATTACAATATTAGTTATGAATTAAATGGCGGAACATTTAAAATAGTAACTAAAGATGGTGTTAAGAAAGAATTATTAACTGATTTATTTGATTATGTTAAACCAGGAATGGATTTAACAACCTTTATGCATGGTACAGGTAATACAAGTGGTTATAATGGTCCATGGCAAGAAGATCAATACCTAAATAAATTATACTCTGCCAATGATAAATCAGCTGATGCAAGTAAACAATATTTCATTAATCAACCAGTTTATAATAAAAAGTGGTTAGTATTCTTTGATTGGATGGAAACATTAGTTAAAGAAACTAACCCTGGACAATCCTTCTGGAATAGTCCTTATACTGGTGGCATTCGTTTAAAAGAATATATGCAAAATACTCGATACCAGGATAAAACATTCCCAAGTAATATCGTCCGTGGATATCAAATTTATAATAGTAGAGTTGGTTTAGAATCTATTCCAACTCCAATAATGACTGGTGGTACATTCAAAGGATGGTATACAAATGCTAACT
>LFRX01000017.1:36339-44271 GCA_001512985.1 Acholeplasmatales bacterium DTU056 | reverse complement strand
GCTACCCCGACCCCTATAGTTGTAAAGTTTGGATTTAAAATATTTGCTTTATGTCCACTAGAATTCATCCATTGATTCATAACTTGTTGGGCTGTTAGATTTCCATAAGCAATGTTTTCCGCGGCTTCCGTATAACGGATACCAAAATCTCTTAACATCTGAAATGGTGAACCATAAATTGGTGAATTGTGAGAGAAATAATTATTATCGATCATATCTTGGGCTTTTATTCGTGCAACTCGTGATACTTCCCAATTTTCTTGTAATGGATTTAAATTTCGGCGCACCCTTTCTTGATTAACTAAGCGGATTATTTCTTGTTCAAGATTACCATAGCCATTACTTTTCGGAATAAAAATTTGTTGGCCGATATATATCAAATTCGGATTGGCAATCTGAGGATTGGCATTAATTAGTTCAGATATTCCGACTTGATACATATTGGCAATTTTCCATAACGTATCACCAGGACGCACAATATATATTTCATTTTGTCGGTAGTTCATACTATACTATATGAAGGATATTTCTAAATGGTGAATACATATCGTTTTATAGTAGTTTAATAATTATCCTTACACTTTAATTGTAACATTTTTTACTGTTTTGTTAAATTATTTATAAAAAAAATTAGAGTGCTTTGGAATATTTTCTAAAGCACTCTATTTAAATTCTAATTATTCAGTTGGTTCTAATCTTTGAGTTGTTGCTTTATCAGGAGCAACGATACTCATTTGATAATATGTAGATGTACGTGATGTTACTACTACATAGATTTCACCAATAATTGGAATACGTGGATTTGATGTTGTTGGGCCAACAAATGGGCCAGTGATTCCTAGTAAATCAGTATACCATGTTTCACCAGCATTTGGTATATTAACATCAGTTTTTAAACTAAATGTTTGACCATTGTATTTAGTTCCATCATTATTAGTAGCTTCCGCAAAGAACACCTTAACATTAAATGGGAACTTTGAACTAGAGCCACCAATATAGAATGGTCTTTCAGCAGTGCCAACAAATTTTAGTAATACACCATATTGTAAGTTATCTGCAAATTCTTGTTGAGCGTCATGTGAGTCAATTACAATGGCATTTTCAAAGTTAAAGTTTAATGGGTTATTAGTACTTACACGTTTTACATATGATTCATTTGTTATAACAATATTACGACGACCAGTTTGCTCAGGTGATGATGAACCAATTGCTGGTGAATCAGCAAAATACGTACCTTCAATAATTACTTCATCACCAATGGCTAGTAAAGTACCTTCGCTATCATAATATTGTCCATATTTTGAAGAATTATTTACATTAGCCAAACCGTTAATTAGAAGCATATCTCCAGTTTGGTTGTCTAGAATAATAATACCATCACGTGTTTTATTATTATTACCATCACTACTGTATGCTGCAATTACACCTTTAACACGAACTTTTGCACCATCTGGATTTCCTGCTAAAACTTGGCTAACTGTTAAAGGTACTTTTGGATTAACAGTAACAACTACTTCAATTGTGTATACTTGTCCATCAACAATGTATTCCGCAATCAACGTAACAACTACTAATTCTTCAACAGGAGTTACTTCACCAGTTTCTGGATTAATTACATTTGGATGAGATGATGTCCAAGTAATTTCACCTTGAATTTTTGGATGATTTTTCAATAAGTTAATTGTACCTTCTTCGATTGATTCTGGAATGTTAGTACGAATATCTTTTTCAACTGTTAAACTTTCAAATTGCCAGCAAGACCAATCAGGAATTAAGAAGGCAATATATGAGTCAGAAATATATAATGCATAAGCATAGAATGAACCATTTACTTGTTTTCCAGGTTGGTTAACAAATGGAATATCAAATAGTTTATACCAAGATGTATCTCCTAAAGATTCATTTTGACATGCAATTAGGAATGCTAGACGACGTTTTGTTCCACCAGTACCGAATCCGGCTAAACCGTTTGCTTCATCTGGACCTAATACAACCCAGTTTGTATCACTTGGTGTTGAAGATGTTGAGAAGTTTAAGAATGGTTTTTCAAATTTAACTAATTTATTATTGAAAGATTCATAGTTCGCACCAAAGTATTCAAAGTCTTCTAGGTCTTTTAATACATAGGCATTTTCAAAATCATGAGTATATTCATTATCTCTTGATAATATTGTCATTTCAGTAACGTTCATGATAGTTGGACGGCCACTTAAGCGATAACGAGCTTTAACAGTTATCATATCACCAATTTTAACAGCCTTGAATTCTTCGCTATCATTTAGAATATAATTACCAGTATTAGAGAAGTCAACAGTAGTTGTTTCTTTAGTTACTGGGTCTTGAATAACGAATGAGCGAATTGTTAATGATTGGTTACGAGCAATACCTACTACTAAACCTTTAACATGAACATAACTCATATCAACTTCTGGTAAGTCATTTAATAACTCTGATACTGTTCTTTCTACAATTGCTTTGGAAACAATTTTAAATTCTTTAGTACTTTCATTTTGTCCATCACTAATTGTAACAACAAAGGTAATTTCATGATCAACATTGTCTAAAGTTATTTGAACTTTACCTTCTTCATCAATTGTTACATAATTATTAGGTTGAACAGACCAACTATATGTGATTGTTGGTAATAATGGATGGGATTTTGGTAAGTTTAATACACCATATATTTTTTTAGGTAATCTAGCATTTAAGTCTTCAAGAGCTAGTTTAACAACATCATCGAAATTATATGGTTTTTCTTCAATATCTTGTGCTCCACCTGCAAAAGAAACTGACCAAGTATTTTCACCCGGTAAATAGTTATGAACAATTACTTTAATAATTACTTCTTTATTTAAGTATTGGTCTAAAACAGTTAAATTTGATGCTTGAGTAACTACTACATAATTTCCTTCGCGATCAGAAAGAGTGTACAAATTAGCAGCGTTTTTCTCAAGAATTGCTTCTAATTTAACAACTTTTGCATAACTATTAACACGATCTGTTGAGCTTAGTCCTTTTACTTGAGCAACAGTTAACTCGCTAACTTCCACATCCGCTGTTTTACCTTGTTCAACTGTTTTAACAGTCACATTACGAACTTGTGGAAAGTTATTAACAATGTTAAATTGACCAGTAATTTGGACTTTATCCCCGACAGCAACTTGTGTTTGTGAAGATGTTCCTGTTAGAACAAAGATTCGACCATCTTTCGCATCAGCCACATAAAATCCATTATTAACAACCCCAAAAACAACACCTTCGATTTGTACTTCGTCATTGTTTTTGGCAGTAGTTAACACAGTGTTTATAGCGACTGGTTCAAATTTTTTACCATTATCTTTGCCTGGTTCTTTTTCTTTACATCCAACAGCTATAAACGCAACTAGAACCAAACATAGTAGTGTTAGAAACTTTTTCATTATTATCTCCTTTTCTTTTCTTTTAGTTTTTAATCTATTTGTGTTAGAAACTAACACTTTTATATAAAGAAAGCACNNCATTGTTACATAGCCGTCACGATAATGATCGAATGTATCACTCGAATCCGCAAAAATAATTACGTCATCATAAACATTATTAGTACCCATTGTATCTATGCCAATAATAACTACCCAGTGGCCGCCATGAGGACGCCAAGAAACTGGAATTGGTGTTCCGTCACGAAGGTTACGTATTGTCCAACTTAAGAAATCCGTATATGTCGGGAAAAGACGGGAATTAATGTTTACATATTTATCACGACTATATGAACCACCTTCAGCTTGATAACCTAAGTTGCTTAACAGTTTTTTTAGTCCAGTGGCCCCCACTCCAACATTATATATAAAGGATACCAATTAATTTAACATATTTTATTACATTCGAGTCGTTTAATCTAAATTTTAGAAAAAAACATTTATCGTAAAAAAGCATCCGACTTGTATGCATATATTAATTTATGGTATACTTTTAAGTTGTAAATACTCGAAAACGTTTACCCTACAATAAGTTTAACATAATAAACATTATATATACAATCAAGGAACAATTAATTTTAAGTAAACATTTTGTAAACTTTGTAAAGTAATTGTAAACGATTTTAGCGATAAAGCTAGTTGTTACTTAATAAATATTTCCTGTTAATTATAATATTTCAAATAACAAAAGCACTCTAAAGGATTTCCCTTTAGAGTGCTTTGCTATTATATTTTATCCCCCCACTTAGCATACACTATAATATTTCCAGTCATTCCTTTAGTTATTTTGGTAATCGGTATTGTGCATTCTCTATCTAAATACCAACCTAAGAATTGATGGTTTCCAGTAGCTGAAGGTAAATCAAATTCATCTTCGATGGTATAGGTTGTTTTATCAGTTGGTAATTGATAAGTATAATTTGGATTCTCTTGAAGGATATATTTTTTTGGAAGACTATTAAACGGTCCGATATCAGTTCCTTGTTGCCATTGATGGAATCTAAAGAAAATTTGAATTCGTCCATCTGAAAGCGGGGTGTATGTTTTATCATATGAAGGATAGTATTTGTTAATGCAATTAATAAAATAACGATCTAGGTCTAAATATTTAATGCGATATAATTTGCTATTAAGGAAATAATCCTCTGATTCTTCGATGATTGCTGAGTCGTCACTTGCACGGACAACCGGTTTATAAATAATGTTGGAAATTGTTTTTTCAAAATCATATTTGTCAATATTCTTTAGACCTTCAACTGAATCAAATGATACGGTTACACCGTTTTTCGTCATTGTAACTTTATTTCCTTGAACAGTAATTTCTTTAATATTTTTGCCATTTGTTAATAACCAATTATATAGATCAGTATAAAACTCATCAATAAAAGCTTGTTTAGACGGCCATGATGATTCAACAATTTCATCAACATTTGCTTCATATGTAATTGTATAATTATTTACCCTATATTGGGCAACAACTACCATATCTTGTTTAACATTAGTAAAATCTTTATCCCAGCCAATAAACGTATAACCGTTTCGAGTTGGGTTTGCTGGGGCGGCGGCAGTTTTGCCTTCTTTAACTTCTGAAACTTTTAAAACTGTTCCGTCATAATCTGTGAATGTTACTTGATATGTTGGTAATGGTAAATCACTTTTTTCCGGTAAAACTACTTTGTCCATACGATGCCAGTCACAAGTAACAAAATCAACACCTTTATTAATCCAGCTTTGTAATTTTGGATAATCATCATATTGAGTAAATGTATAACAAGAGACTTTTAATCCAGCTTCTTTATAGCGAGCTATCCATTCATCACTATTTTGACCAGTAATATTGAAACTAATATCTAAATTATATTGGATGCATCTTTGTAAAGTTGCTTCATTTTCAAGTGAAGTTACTAGATATTGACATTCGATATCACTGTAACCATTATTCCGCGTCCATATTAAACAGTTAAGTTGTGAAGTTAATAGAATAACATTTTCACGCATTCCAGTTCGTTCAATTACATCCATTAAAGCTGGCATACGTGATTGATCATTACTATTAATTCCAGCTGAATATTTTAATTCAATAACAGCCTTAACATTATATTCTTTACAAATTTCTAAGAAACGTTCTAATGTACAAAGTTTAGTTGTGTAAGGTGTATTTTTAGCAGAGCCATTTTGGGCTGGAAAACCACTATAACGTGTTGCTGTATGTTCTACATCTTTTAAAACACTCCAGTTAGTTGAAGCCAAAGTATATCCTGCAAATGTATCATCATGACATAAAACAAATACTCCGTCTTTGGTTTGTTTTAAGTCTACTTCGACAGCTTGATATTTTAATACTTGAATTGCATAAAGAATTGCTTCTTCAGAATTCATTAATCCATAATAACTACCTGCATGACCAATGAAAGTGACATCATAATTCCAAACAACTTCTACTTCTCGAGTCATTTTAGTAACATTACCAGAACTATCTTCAACTTCAAGTTCGACTACTTGGATACCATATGCTTGATTATCAAATCCTTTTGTTACTCTAATCTTATCAGTTATATCTCCATCAGCATTATCAAATGCTTTAATACCTTTTAATACATCAAAAGTTTTATTCCAATTTACAATTTCACGCTGTTTAAAATCTTCTTCCAAAGTAAATGTTGGCGAAACTGTATCTTCAATACCTAAGACACTCAATTCATGAGTAGCAGTGTATCCATTACAAGCAGCTGTAATGATAACAGTTCCTGGATTTAATCCCGTTACTGCTCCATCACTAGTAAGTCTTACAATTTGGGTATCATTTGATGACCAGATAACTTCACCACTAATTCCTTTTAACTCGACTTTTAAAGTAACTGTTTGATTACGATAAATGATTTCTGGTCCAACAATTTTTATACTAACCGAACTATTTCTACTAACGATTACTGTAATTACTACAGGAACAACATCATCTCGATCCTTAATGCTAATTGTGATAGATACGGTTCCTTCTTTTAACGCAGTTATTTTCCCATTTACAATTTCGATAATTTCATCATTATCAACATTATAGACTAATTCATATTCATCAATATTTTTAACAATAGGATTTAATTGATATTCTTGACCAACTTCTAGTTCTATATTATCATTTACAATTTCAATTATTCCACCCGGTTTTTTAACTTTTACCGTAACATTAATTGGAGTAATGTCATTACGGTTTAAAATAGAAATTGTTACTGTTGTGGTTCCTTCTTTTAATGCAGTTATTTTTCCATTTGTAACCGCGATAATGTCTTCATTACTTACACTATAACTTATAATATAGTCTTCTAAATTTCTAACAAATGGATTTAATTGATATGTTTCGCCAATATATAACTCGATTTCATCTTCATCAATTTCAAGGTGTGGACTACCATCTTGCTTATTAGAAACATTAATTGTAACTTGAACACTTTTAATGTCATCACGATCTTTAATACTAATAGTTACTACGACTGTTCCACCAGCAAGCGCAGTAATCTTACCATCTGAAATTTCAATAATTCCTTCTTTATCAACACTATAAATAAGCTCAAATTCCTTTAATCCTGACACCGTAGGTTTTAAATCATACGTGTCCCCAACAAATAAATCAACGGTTGACTGACTAACTTTAAGAGTTGGTTGTGTATCATCACAACTAACTAAAAATAATAGTGCTACTACCAATAAAATACTCACAAATAATCTTTTCACTCTTGCCCTCCTCTCTCTCCTATAATAGTTAGTTATGTAGAATTGAAAACGTTACCTTTATTATTGTAGCATATTAATAATTAAGAATAAATATCTAAAGAGTATTTTTATTAATTAAAAATATCCCTATAAAGGGATATAATGTAATAGATTATAATTAAAAAATTTATAATAACATTAAATATTTATTTATCCATTACTTTTTCTTTAATATGATATCTCAAAATAGTATTTAACTTACTTGGTTCAGTTTTGCGAGGATCACTTAGATAAATTTCTTTATGGACTAGGGATTTTATCTCATAATTGGTAGATTTTAAATATTCTTTCATGATTTCGAATGTTTTTTGCTCTTCATCGTATGAGCCGATATGTAACATTTGAATCGATAGTCCTTCGTTGATAGTTTTAAAATATAATTTTTCAAAGTAAGGATTATCCTTTGTTTTTTTAACGATATTTAACATTGTTTCAAATATATCTTTTGTAACAAATGATGGTTGTTTAATCATAATTGTGTAGATTAATTCATCTTTTAATAAAAAATTGCTTTTTCTTCCGATTTCAGTTAAGTCCCAAAAACCTTCTAATGGATAAACTGTATATTCAAAAAAACCTGGAATGTCAATCCCTTTTTTGGATGACATTCTAATTGCATAACTGATACTATATAATGCTTCGACTTATTCTTGAAATTGTAAACTGTTTGGATTACCAACACCATCAATACATATAAAATTAGCTTTTG
>LFRX01000017.1:34327-36329 GCA_001512985.1 Acholeplasmatales bacterium DTU056 | reverse complement strand
ATAAGCACCTCAAAAAATAAACATTTTTGGGCTGAATTTAGATTAGACTTTTATTCAGTTTTATTCCCATTTTGATGATTATTTTCCATTTTCCAAAAAAATACTTTTTGAATTAACCCTTTTCTACGTTTTAAATCGATATACCCTAAGATACTGATAATAAATGCACCAATAGTATTTAAAATTAAATCTTTCATTGTATCACGCAATGCATGACGTCCTAACCATAATTCTCCAGTAATTGAATCGCGAAATCTTTGCATATTACTGCCAGCCACCCCATCAATTAAATACTCAATTATTTCCCAAATTACTTCAACCGATAAAGAAAAGCAAAATACGAATAAAGCTACAAAAGCAGGTTTAAATTTGAACTCAATATCCTCTGAATCATTAAGCAAATTAATTAAGGAAAAACCTACTACCCCCACCAATGATCCGCTGAATAAATGAAGGGCGGAGTCCCACCACTTAACATAAACAAAAAATCCGCCAATTTCCCCAATTAATAAAGCGCATGTTACAAAACCAATATATATTCTAAGCAACAATTCCGGAACAGCAATATAAAATTTTTTCTTTAAAAAATAAGGAACAAATGAAGCAATAAACAACACCAAAGCATTTATTGCAATAAATAAAAAATCAGCACTTTGAGAATCATCACTTCTCCTTAAAAAAAACCCAACAATACTATACCCAAGCAAAATTATCGTAATCACCCGAACAGTCCAATACATAACCTTTGTCGACTTGCTTTGTTTTATGTTTTGGTTATGATTAATCATATTGCTTCCCTTCTTTCTTTGCTTTATATTATATGAGAGTAATAGAAATTTGTCAACTTTCATCAAAAAATGTCTATTTGAAATTATTACAAGAATGTTATCAATTTTGAAGGAATGCACTCTATATAAATATTTTTTTGTGTTTCTTTATAAGATAATTAATCAATGAATATGATATAATTAAACTATAAAACCATAAGAGGTGTGGTATGAGGAAGTTATTTAAAATTTTTTTAATTATCATTTTAATCCTTGGTGTATTTTCATTATTTACATTGTTATCACCATATCCAACAGTTTGGTTAACAAGATATATCTTTAGTAAATCTTCTTATACTTCTCACAAGGATTTAGATGTGGTTAGAGAAAATATTGAAATCATTCAAGATGTAAATTATCCTTCAAATTATTCAAATAATACTTTAGATATTATTTATCCAAAAAACGCTAGCGATGAAACTTTTCCTGTCATCTTTTGGATTCATGGCGGTGCATTTATATCAGGAGATAAAAGTGATGTCACAAATTATATGATTATGCTTGCAAATGAAGATTTTGTTATTGTTAATATTAATTATACATTAGCTCCTAAATTCAAATATCCTGCTCCTATAGTCCAATTAGGTGAAGCATATTCTTTTATTGAAAATAGTACTGATTATCCTTTTATTAATAAAGATCAAATATATTTTGGAGGAGATTCAGCTGGCGCCCACATCGTTGCTCAGTTTATCTTAATTCAAACAAATGATGAATATGTTAATACTATTAATAAAATATCTGAAACTAGAAATATAAACAAAGTAGTCAATAAAGAAATAAGGGGAGTAATTTTGTTTTGTGGACCATATGATTTTGAAGCATTATCAAATCTAGTCAAAGGTCAAACCGCCAATTCCACTAACAAAAAAATAATTTCAATAATTTCATTTTTTGCTAAAAGGATTGGCTTTGCTTATTTAGGTGATTTAAATTGGAAAAATAAAGATAAATACAAAGTATTAAGTATTCCTGAATATGTTACAAGTAGTTTTCCACCAGCATTTTTAACAGATGGCGCCAGTTTTCTTTTGAAGACCATGCAAAAAAATTAGAGACTAAATTAAATGAATTAGGGGTGTATGTAGAAGGGGTATACTATGATTATGATCTACCGCATGAATATCAATTTAATTTAGGTACTATTTATGAAGATGCAAATAATTATGCACAAA
>LFRX01000017.1:32042-34307 GCA_001512985.1 Acholeplasmatales bacterium DTU056 | reverse complement strand
GTAAACGCTTCCTTGTATTTTTTTGGTAAAACTATTATAATTTATAGTGATATGATGTTTAATTTAACGTTCTTCTTTAAACCTATTATTTTCATTTAAAAAAGGGGGCTTTATAATGAACCTAAACAACGAAACATTTATTATTGTTCTCTCAATTATTATTGGTATTACACTAATTTCCTTAGTTTATGTATTCTTTCTAAAAAGTCAATTACGTAAACTAGAAATTGAAAATGCTAATATCGAAGAGATTTCATCGTTTATAAGAGAAGGCACCTTAGCATTTCTTAAAAAAGAATACAAGATTATCGTTTGGTTTATTATAGGAATTGCTTCATTATTTGCTTTGCTTGGTTTTATCCCAGTTTTGAAGAATGCAGAAGGGGTAGGATGGAAAAGTGCATTATGTTTTATTGTAGGGGCTAGCTTCTCTGGCCTTGCTGGATATGTAGGTATGACAGCAGGAATAAAAGCTAATGCCTTAACCGCTTCCTCAGCCAACACCAGTGGCATGAGTAAAGCTTTAAAAATGGCCTTTAGCGGTGGATCTGTAGTAGGTCTTAGTGTTGTTGGCTTTGGACTTTTAGGGTTAACTAGTTCTTTATGTATTCTTTTCTTAGCAACAAATGATCTATCTCTTGCTTGCCAAGTAGTTATTGGTTATGGACTTGGAGCTTCAACTGTGGCTTTATTTGCTCGAGTTGGTGGAGGAATTTATACTAAAGCCGCCGATGTCGGCGCTGACTTAGTGGGAAAAATTGAGGCTGGTATTCCAGAAGACGATCCGCGAAATCCAGCTGTTATCGCAGATAATGTTGGGGACAATGTTGGAGATATCGCTGGGATGGGTTCAGACTTATTAGAATCGTATGCCGGTGCAATTATCTCTGCATTAACTTTAGGCGTTTCCTCAACTATTCACTATGCAACGACTGCCGTATTATTCCCTTTGTTAATTGCTGCTGCAGGTATTATGGCTACAATGATTAGTATTACTATCATTAGAATGCGAGAATGGAAAGACCCACAAAAGGCTTTAAATATTGCAACTTATATAGCTAACTTAGTTGTATTAATTATTTCATTAGTATTTAGTTTCGTAATATTAGAATCATATAAACCATTCTTAACTGTTCTTGTCGGTTTATTAATAGGAATATTAATTGGGTATATTGCAGAATATTATACTTCTAGTAAATATAAACCTGTTCAAGAAGTTGCTAACAAATCTACTACCGGCCATGCCACAAATATCATCTCTGGTTATGCTGTAGGAATGAAATCAACCGCTATCACTATTATTACATTAGTATTAGGAATAATTTTAGCCTATTTATTAGAAGGAATGTATGGAATAGGTTTAGCTGCCGTAGGTATGTTATCAACCGTCGGTATAACTGTATCTATCGATGCTTATGGTCCAATTTCAGATAATGCGGGCGGGATTGCAGAGATGGCCAAATTGGATAAAAGTGTTAGAGAAATTACAGACCAGCTAGATTCAGTTGGAAATACTACCGCTGCTATTGGTAAAGGCTTCTGTATCGGTGCTGCGATTCTTACTTCTGTCGCATTATTTATTTCATATTCTCTAGCAACAAATCTTCAAGCTATTAACATTTTAGAACCATTAGTAATTGGTGGTATTTTAATAGGTGGTATGCTTCCGTTCTTATTTACATCACTTGTTATTAATTCAGTCGGTAAAGCTGCCAATAAAATGATTGATGAAGTTAGAAGACAATTTAGCCAAGATCCGGGAATTATGGAAGGTACATCAAAACCAGACTATGCTAAATGTGTTAGTATATCTACTAGCGCTGCTTTGAAAGAAATGATACTTCCAGCATTAATAGCGGTTCTTATGCCAATAATTATAGGTTTTATCTTTGGAACAAAAGCTTTAGGAGGATTATTAGTAGGTGGTCTTATTAGTGCCGCAATGCTTGCTATCTTTATGGCAAACTCTGGTGGCGCTTGGGATAATGCTAAAAAACTAATCGAATCAGGTAAATATGGCGGTAAAGGAAGCGACACTCATAAAGCCGCAGTTACCGGAGATACAGTAGGCGACCCATTTAAGGACACTGCTGGCCCTGCAATGGACATTTTAATTAAGCTAATGTCTATGGTTTCCTTAATTATCGGACCAGCAATTATGCATATAGGTTCATTATTAGAAAAATTTTTCTAAGCTATAATTAAACATTTCAAAATTAAAAGACACCAGTTTAATTTTAAACTAGTGTCTTTTTGATTATAAAT
>LFRX01000017.1:30047-32035 GCA_001512985.1 Acholeplasmatales bacterium DTU056 | reverse complement strand
TTTTGTAATTTCAACATCAAATTCCTCGTAAGTTATATTTTGAATATTAAATTGAGGATAAAACTGAACTTCTCTTGCTAAAGTAATATGAGGTTTATAATTATCATTTTCTATTTTATATCCGTTAGTCCTTAATTCACTTATAAGCAAGTCATATAAATTATCCAATTTCTCATTTCTCTTAGCATCCGCATACACTATGCTTCCCCTATTTTTAGCAAATTCGCCAATTCCACTTAACTTTATTTTAAAACAAGTAGTATTGAGGGAAACATTATTAACAACTTTTATATATCAAGTTCTTCATCATTAACTTCATCAATAAAGCGTAAGATTAAATGAAAATAATTTTTAGCGTAAAATTCTCCTTGATACTACATTTTTTAATATCATTAGCAATTATCATTTATTTATTTATTTTTTTTTATTTTGTCGGAAAAATTAATCCCTATAAATACTCTCATACCTAACATCTTTTTTTATTCTTTTATATGGGCAAAAGTTTTGTAGATAAAACCAAGATCGAAGTTATATGACATTTTATTTTTTGCTTATTTAAACTAGTCTTTGCGTCAATTTAAAATAAATGCTATAATGTGTAAAAAGGGGTGAGATAATGAAGATTATCAGTATACATTTTTCAAGTAGTGGTGAGAGTAGAAAGGTTGCAGAATACTATGCAAAAAAGTTATCTTGCCCTTGTTATGATTAAACATCGAAACAAGCGCGTGAACATTTTGATTATAATAAATACTATGATTTAATAATTTTATCTTTTCCAGTCTATGCACAAAATATCCCTCAACCTTTAAAAACTATCTTATCAAAACTAAATTCTTCTTTTTTTATTATTAATATAACTTATGAAAAAATGTCTTTTGGTAATTGCTTGAAAGATACGAAAAGCTACTTAACGGTCCGATTATCGGAGCAAGTCTCATCCCTGCCAAACACACTTATTTAAATCAAGTAGGTCATACCTCAAAAGACTTAATCCCTCTAGATAAAATAATATCCTCTATTCCTTTAAAGCAGCATATAAATATACCAAAATTTCATTGTCACCCTTTAGCAAATTTCTTTCCGACTTGGCGTAGTCAAATTGGAATAAAAATATCAAAACTTTCCACATGCAATAATTGTAACCTATGTGCAATTAAATGTCCTACTGGCAGTATCGTTAATGGTGAAATTAAAGATCACAAATGTATTCGCTGTTTAAAATGTGTTAATGTTTGTCCTAACAATGCATTGCAATTTAAAATGAACAAATTACTTAAATTTTATTTGAGTAAAGAACGCGATCAACGGTTTTTAATTTTCACCCCGTAAATAATCTTTCATATTTTTGCATTCAGGAACTTCAGTTAAACTAAATCCCATTGTTTCTTTTAGTTCTTTAATAGCAATCTCTTTAGATATATTTTTTCTTTGGCTGGCTAAAGATATTTCAAGGGCAGAGAAAGGTATCATAGTGCTTTGCATATGATAAAAGCGTTGGAATTGCGAATATTCTTTGCATTTTTCAATTTGACAGCTAGTATGCAATCCTTTGAACTCATCATCAGGAGCTACCCATCCAACTTCATTTATAATTATTTCCTTTACCTTTTGCCAGTCGTAATTTCCATCACAAATATCATTTAAATCAATATGGATAAACGCTGGGATATTACCTGTTCTTGAAGAACGGCGAATACTTCTTCGAAGTGGTTTAACCAAATGTTCTACTTCATGAATGCTTAATACCACATTACTTACTAATTCATTTTTATATTTAGTAAGTTTTTTTAACCATGAATCACCATAAGCAAGCTGTTTCATAGTAGCCAATGTTTGAAATTGACCTGGTTTATATGGAGGACGAAGTGTTAAAACTCTTCCTAAATTTATTAAGAAATTTAGAAATTTATTTGAAGCAAATTTGAAAGCAATTTTTGGTGCCATATGATTATAATATAAACCAAGCATTTGAACTGGTTCATTAC
>LFRX01000017.1:28090-30034 GCA_001512985.1 Acholeplasmatales bacterium DTU056 | reverse complement strand
TATTTTCATTTAACTCATATAATTTTTTATAAATTTTACGTAAATCATTATCACTCATTCTTCTTATAATAAATTCAACATTAGGAAGTTTCTTTTTAGCGTTTTTGATGCTTTGTTTTGCTGAAGAGGACATAAAGGGGATTTCCCAAGTCAAAGCTAATACCCGTAAATTTAGTCCTTTGGATAAATAATATAATAAGAAACTAGAATCCTTACAACCAGTATAAAATAGCGCTATATCAAAGCGCGATTTTTTATTTCTACCAACCTGATTAATTACCAGTAAAACACTTTTAAAATCTGTTACAATTTCCTTCGTTTGACACATTGGACATAAACCATCTTTAAACTCAAGTCCTGGAATCATAAAATCATTAGCAACACAATCCCGACAAAATCTGGCTTCTTCAAAAGACTTTGGAATTACTTTTTATCTTTTTCTAAGACAATTTGTTCGTTTAATAATTTACCCAAGATTTTTACTTCTGATGCAGTTAGCTCTTTTGGTAACATTTTTATAATCGATACTTGTTTTTTATTTAATTTTACTTTATTCTTAAATAAATTTTCCCGATTTCGTAATCCATAATAAACTAATGTTTTCTCTTCTAACTGCCAACGGGATTGTAAAACATACATCTCAAACACCCTTTCATATTTTTTTAGTTTCTATCAGCACTTTTTTAAAAATTTATTTTTTTAAATTTACTTCAATAATTGGAAGATAAGTTAGAAGCCCATTTATTCGTGTACTTTCAAATAAAGTCAGTTTATCAACATTAACCACAAACTGTATAAACCTAAAATCATTAATATTAAAAGTAGATTGATATTGGACTTCTCTTGCTAAAGTAATATGTGGTGTATAAGGTCTACTTTCAAAAGTTAAACCCTTTTTTCGTAATTCTTCATTAATGAAATTGTAAAGTTGATCTAATTCTTTTGAGTATTCTACCGCCGCATATACAATCTGACCTCGCTGACTTCTAAATTCACCAACACCGTTAACCTTAAAAGTAAAACGATTAAAGTTTGAGGCAGTTTTAATAACAACATCCTTTAACAAAGATAGTTCTTCCTCATTTACTTCGCCAATAAATTGTAAAGTTAAGTGTAAATTATTTTTTAAAGTGAAATTACCTTTAATGGTATTTTGTCGTAAGTTATTTTCAATAGTAAATAAATTATCCTTAATATCTTCACTAAAGTTTATGCCGATAAATACTCTCATTTAAAATATCCTTTCTACAAATAATCATATAAACATATAAACAATTAGTATTTTAATTATAACATAATTATAATTAAAATCACTATCTTTTTTTGTCAACATCTTCTTAGTTTTTCTATAAAGGTATCTTAATTATATTTTCTTAATAAATTTTTACGATAATTTTTTAATATTACTAATTTAAACTAGTAGTTTTGGGGTTGCTAATGTATAAAAAAACCACTAATATATAGTGGATTTTTTAATATACACAATCAGTTGATAATTAATTTTCTAATTGTTAATTTACGAATGCTTAAATATAAATAAATCGTTATAATAAGGCATAATTAATATAATATGCCTTCGTATTATCACTACTAAAAGTTGTATTTAATTCAATTAAATTTTTTAGAATTTCATAATCTAAATTTACTTCAGGCATTTTATACTGTTTAATTTCATCTTGAAGATCTTTATATTTAGACATTTCATTAATAACATCTCCACAGGCTCTTTCAGCAGCTCCACGCTCCATCCAATCTATGGCTATAACAGGACAATTCAACTTTTTTGCAAGTGGAAATGCAATTTGAACAATTTCATTAGTAGATAATAATTTATCTTCTAAGTATCTTCTATAGTAATTATCTAACTTATCTTGATTCTTTTTTTCAAATTCTACAAATATCTTGGTTGGCTTATATTTAGATAGTTTTTCAACTATAATAGAA
>LFRX01000017.1:27008-27924 GCA_001512985.1 Acholeplasmatales bacterium DTU056 | reverse complement strand
TTTACATTAATATAATGAAAATTAATATATTAATTTTTTCTTCAAATGATTGTCTATTAATTCATAATTTTTTTAAAGCATATTCTAAAAATTTAAAATATGTTTTTTGCTATCATAACCTTAATTTCGCTAATATTTTTAACTTTGCCATTTATTTTTATTTGAAAAGTTTATGCTTTTTGAGTAAAACGACTTATTAAATATTGATATAAATGCTATTTTTTATTTTTTGTGTTCGATTTAACCGCTATGTTAAGTTAAAGTATTTTACAATTATTAATGTTATTTCATATAAAGTAGTTTCATTTGTTGCTTCGAAATTCTTTTAGTTTTTCATTATCAGTATATTTACAAAAAGATTTATTATTTGGCAACTTCTTAATTACAAATCTTCCAAAGCTGTACAAATTGTAAGATATATCTAAATTTAATTGGTATTATCCATTATTATAACAATAAAATATTTATGAAACTTTATATATTTTTAATCCAATTCCAATCTTAATAAATTGTCACCATCATCATCGTTAATCCCCATCTCTTTAAAACCTAATGATAAAAACAACGAATAAGCAGGTTGATTATTTGGATTACTTGAAAGTACTATTGCTTTTGCATCCCCATAAAGTTTTGTTTTCAATAATTTTATTAACTCATCCAAGGCTTTTTTCCCATAACCTTTACCTTGATATTTATAATCAATCATTATCCTTGCTAGATAATAAACATCTTCATCATCACTTAAATCATCTTTATCAATTGGTTGATATATGACAAATATAAATCCAATCATAACATTATCATTATAAATAGCATAGGTAATAGGTTTATATAATTTATGGTTCGTCAATGCATATGCTTCAGCTAAACTATACGCATTAGAAGCTATGTATTTGGATTGACTATCATTAACCCT
>LFRX01000017.1:24333-26901 GCA_001512985.1 Acholeplasmatales bacterium DTU056 | reverse complement strand
CTTTTAATAGTTCAATGTATAAAACCTTTTTTATTCTATTAGGTATCATCTAAAGATTTTGTAATAAAGATAAACTAAAACATATAATATTAAATTTACTAAGATTTTAAATACTTTCTTATGAGTAAGTGTTTGTTAAATAGTGCTAAATTTAATTTCATTCTTTAAAATCTAATTTATGGAAGTAATTTAATAGATATAGAAACTGGGTTATGGTCACTATATTGAAAATCATGATCAATCGTTTCAACTTTATTAATCACTATGTTGTTTGAAACAATAAATCCATCAATAATATAATATTGCGTATTAGGACTAGTTTTATTATATGGCTCATTCAATAAACGACATGTAGGTTTAACCGGTTTAGAAATATCTATCGCAAACGTATAACCACTTGGTAAAAAATCATCTTCAATTTGGTACGGTACGTAATATTCTGGCTTTTTAATACGATAGATATTCTTGGCATCTGGAAAAGTTTGATTAAAATCACCACCGACAATAACATAATTGCCAAGGCTTGTTTGCTCGATTAAAAATTCTTTTAACATTTTCATTTCTTGAGCACGTAATGAACCATCACCATCGTATGCAGATAAATGTAAGTTTACAACAACTAATTCTTTAGTACTATTTTTTATTGGTAAAACATTCACCATCATTGCTCGTTTTAAATTAACCGTTCTAACTGGCCAAGCAAATGCTCCAGGAAGTTGATAACGATGGCTACTTTTAATTTGATATTTAGTAAAAGTCAAAATACCACTTTCAACTTTACCTAGATAGTTGGTAAACGAAACAGGGAATGGTACAAATTTTGCTTTATAGTTATAGGCGAATGTCGAATTATAATCATTACCTAATGATTCTTTAATCGCCTTATATTCATTGATATAATAACTTCTTCTAGAATTTAAATCTACTTCTTGTAATAAATATATATCTGATTGATGTGTTATTAATAAATTTTTTATTCCTTCTAAATAAAATTCTACAACATCTTTACTGTCAGGACGACTCTTTTTTCCGCCATCTAAAACAAAGTCTTCATCTTTTCCAAGCCCAGCATATCCAATATTAAAAGTTAATATCGATATATCTTGATCTAATTCAACCATAGTTTCTACATTATTACTAATTAATAATTCCTCTACATCTTTTGGTCGATATTCTACAATAGTAAAATATCCTAAAATAATGCCTACAAATGAAAGTAAAACAATTAATACTTTGATAGTGAATTTAGTAAAATATCTAATACTTTTTTTCATATTTATCACCTCATTATTAGTTCAATTTTATCATAAAACTATATTAATAGCAACGACGACAATTTTTAAAAAAAAGTAAGTTTAATCAAAGACTTACATTAATTTTCTATATTATTCAACAATATGATGAAAGCTTTATGATATAAGTCGATTTATGTTTTCACAGTATAATTAACATATTTTATGAAAATTTGGAATGAATTCATTACGAATAACAAATATAATAATGTCTATTTTAAAACCTCTATGTGTTAAGAAAATTTATTCAAAAAAGATTTCACAACTTTTAACAAAATCTAAGTTTCTAACTAAAAACAACCAAAGTTTCCCTACAAATAAATATGAAGAAATTAAAAAACTCGAAGAAATAAGATACTATCTTATTTCAGGCCCAGCAAGAAAAACAGTATTTAAAGAATCCGATTTAAAGTGAAAATTTTAAACACATAAAAAAACTCTAGCTATATGATTTAATTCATTTGCTAGAGTTTTTTTATCTAAAATCAATAATATTATTTTAAGTTTAATTAATTACTGCTATATGCCATTTTATCATCAAATCTTTATATTGTATACTATCATTGGTGTGAAGTCAGTAGAACTATGATTTACATTTTCTTTGCAAATACTACTCAAATAGTTATCAATAATTCAATGAAAACGACAAGTATAATCATTATTTTTAAAAATTTCGCTTATATACAATCTATTTGAATGAAAAAAATTCACTAATTATAAAAGAGGGTTGATAACAACGTATCAAACCACTTAATCATCTATTTGGTGGAATAGAGGGGAGTCGAACCCCTGTCCAAGCTACACTCCATAATACTATCTACATGCTTAGTTTATTGCTTGTTTTTCGCTTTCCCTAGGAGCAATAAACAAACCCCAGAAAAAGCTAGCCTAATCAATCTCAGTTAGTACTATCTAGGCGAAATAGACTAACCTAGCCTTATCTCTGAATCGCACACTTAAGTCTAAGGCTAACTTAAGGGCGACTGCTGCGATTATCTAATTAAGCAGCTAAAGCGTAATTTTGGTTAGCGGTTATTTAAACCTCGACGTTTTTACTTGCGTTACCAAGGCATGCCAGTATTACTTCACATAGCCTGTCGAATCCAGCACTATCCCATAAATATGGAGATTTACTCCATATATATTATATAATATTTTTCTCAAAAAATCAACTTCGTTACGATAAAATACTTGCTATCGTAAAGTATAACACCAAAAGGAATATAATGCTTGAAATTATTAATCCAAGTATACCTAAACCAATACCAAATTTTCG
>LFRX01000017.1:13886-24317 GCA_001512985.1 Acholeplasmatales bacterium DTU056 | reverse complement strand
CACAGCAATAGCTGGTATCATCAATCCAAATATTCCAAACATAAATGATAAAAGAGGCCGAATAATTAAGTCTCTTTTGTCATCATTTATTTCTTCAGGGCGTAAGTTTATTCCATAATATTTGGTACGATTACGGTATTCTTTAAAATTAAAATGACATACATCACACACTTCTACATTATTCGGATGTTCTTTCCCACACCGTATACATTTCATTTTATTCACCATTGATTAATTCGTTTTTCTTTTAATGCTCTTTCAATTTGTCGTTTTGCTGATTCTTTTTTTAGATCTTCACGCTTATCATAGGATTTTTTACCTTTAGCTAAACCGACTTCTAGTTTTGCTCTTCCTCGTACAATGTATACTTCTAAAGGAATTAAAGTCAACCCTTCTTGTGACACACGCCCAAGTAATCTTCTTATTTCACGCTTATGGGCTAATAATTTACGTGTTCTTGTTTCCTCATGATTAAATCTATTTCCTTGTTCATATTTAGCAATATGCATATTAATAACAAATAATTCATTATTTTTTATTTGACAATATGCATCTTGAATAGAAACTTTATGCTTTCGAATTGATTTAATTTCTGTTCCTTTTAAAACTATTCCAAATTCATATGTTTCTAAAATGAAATAATCATGATGAGCTTTTTTGTTTCGAGCGATGACGATCTTTTCGTCTTTTTTCATGATCCCACCCACTATGACGATTCTTTCCCCTCTGACCTGAGGCTTTTTTTACTTTTTTGATGTTTTTATTATACACTAAATCAAAATTAATTTCACGAGTTTGTTTGTTTGCGGAAAGGAGACGAACTTTTACTTTATCGCCAATACGGTATTTACGTTTCGTTCTTTCGCCAATTAGCATCATTAAGTCTTCAATATATATATAATAATCATCGCGCATATCTAGCACATGCACAAGTCCCTCAACTGTATTTGGTAACATTACAAACATTCCGAAATTAGTTACCGAGCTTATTACTCCTTCAAACTCTTCGCCAACATATTTTTCCATATACTCAGCTTTTTTCATATCATTAACTTCATTTTCGCAGTCAATTGCATCACGTTCGCGAACACTTGTCTGATGAGCAGCTTCAATAACTATTTTAGTTAATCGCTCAATTTCGTCTTTATGAATATTATGTTCAAATAGATATTTGCGAATTAAACGATGAACCACTAAGTCAGAATATCTTCTAATTGGTGAAGTAAAGTGAGTATAATATTTACTTGCCAAACCAAAGTGTCCAATATTCTTTTCGCTGTAAACTGCTTTTGCCATCATTCTAAGTAAGACAGTATGAAGTCCTTGATCTTCTTCAGAAATATCTTCTAAAATATTTTGAATCTCTAATGGAGTTATTTTCTTACCTTTATTCTTAACTTTATAACCTAAATTTTTGGCAATTAAAAAGAATTTTTTAAGTTTTTGTTCGTTCGGTTCATCGTGAACACGATATAAGAAAGGTAGTTCTAACCAGTATATTCGCTGTGCCACTGTTTCATTGGTAATAATCATGAATTCTTCAATGATTCGCTCAGCTTGATCATGAACTCTTAATTGAATATCGATTACTTCTCCTTGGTCATTAACAATAATTTTACCTTCAGGAATATTAAATTCCAAAGAACCTCGTAATAAACGTTGTTTTGTTAAAATTTGTGATAATTCATGCATATCATAAATCAACTTAATAATTTTAGGGTCAGTAATTGCTGTGTTCGGATTATTTTTTAAAACTTTATTTACTTCTTCATAAGTTAAACGTGCGTATGTTTTTATATATCCTTCAAATATTTCACTATTCAATACTTCCCCATCTTTATTAATTTCCATCTCACAACCGATAATTAACTTTTCAGTATAAGGATTTAGTGAACACAAATCATTACTTAGTTTATGAGGTAACATTGGAATAACACGGTCAACTAAATAAACACTAGTAGAGCGTTCAAAAGCTGCTTGATCCAAATGAGTGTTTTCGCGAACATAAAAACTAACATCCGCAATATACACTCCTAACAAATAATTACCATTGGGAAGTTTTTCAACAGTTACTGCATCATCCAAATCTTTAGCATCAGCGCCATCTATTGTAACTATTAATTTTGACGTTAAATCACGACGCCTTTTATATTCATAATCATAATCGACATTAAGATTGTTAATCTCTTCATAAACTTCTTTAGAGAAATCTTGAACAAATCCATACTTACTTGCTACACTAGCTACATCTACACCAACATCATTTTTATGACCAATGATTTCAATTACATCACATAAAGCTTTTTTATCAGAAATGTATTCAAATATTTCTACTTTTACTTTATGTTCAGGTACTGCACCATTTAGATTTCTTATTTCTAAGACTGTTTTAAATAAAACATCATCACTTTTTAAATAATATTTATTATTTTCTTTTACAACTTCTCCGACAATATATTTAATCCCCCGTGAAAGTACCTTAAGAACTTTAGCACTAATACTAGGTCCTTTTTTTCGGGATGGAACTAATTTAAATAATACCTCATCGTTGTTTAAAGACCCATTAATATCATCTTTTGATACATAAACATCACTACTTAAATCATTACAACTAATAAAACCAAATCCTTTGGCTTTAATGTTAATTTTTCCAATATACATATTTGCATCACGAAGATGCATATATTTTCTTTTTTTATTTTTAACTAACACATATTCATTTTCTAGTTCTTGTAAAATATTATGAACCTCTTCTTTTTCACTTTCCGAAGTAACTTGTAATACTTCACAAAAACCTTCAAATGTTAATGGTTGATAATTATCTTGATAAATTATCTCTAATATTTTCTCTCTCATTGCTTTCCTCCGTTATTAAAAAATAGGCCAGAAGGCCTATTATGCAATGTTTAGATAATCTTTAAGTGTGGATGAAAAACGCAATTATTAATGCTAATACAAAGAAGATTATTGATAATACAGCGGTAATTCTATTAATCCAAAGTTCAGCACCGCGTTCTTTTTTATTAGCAAATAATTCTGATTTTTCACCCGTAAATGCTTGTGTTGCGTCTTCTTTTGATTGTTGTAAGACGATAATTGTAATTAACAAGCATGATACAATGATTAATAAAACATCAGTAAAATGCATAAAATCCTCCTATTAAACCCCAAGCACTATTCACTTGTAGTTAGGTATATTTTTAACTTATTCATTTTATACTTTATGATTCCTACTTATTATATCATTTTTGCATATTAAAATCAATAGTAATGTTAATTTATCACTATTATTTTTCTCCAAAAAAGTATTTTCTATTATAAAAAAACAGTCGATTTCTCGACTGTTTATAATAAAGCTCTTTTAATCACATCATCAACAGTTTCTACAGAAATAATTTCTAATGATTCGCGAACTTGTTCTGGAATTTCTTCTAAATCAGTTAAATTTTCTTTTGGAATAATTATAGTTTCAAGTCCACTACGGTGTGCCGCAATTGCTTTTTCACGAATGCCACCAATTTTTAAAACACGACCGCGTAAAGTAATTTCGCCAGTCATACCGACTTTAGGATTAACAAAGCGTTTGGTTAGTGCGGAAATTAACGCTGTAGCAATCGTTACTCCAGCAGATGGTCCATCTTTTGGTACAGCCCCTTCTGGAACATGGATGTGAATGTCATTTTTCTTAAATATTTCTGGATCAATGTTAAACTTGTCACAATTAGTTTTTACATATGATAAGGCGGCTTGTGCAGACTCTTTCATAACATCGCCTAATTTACCAGTTAAGACAAGTTTACCATCACCACGATAATATGTTACCTCTACTGGTAAGGTATCACCGCCATATTGAGTATATGCTAGTCCTGTAACAACACCGATTTGTTGAACAGGCTCAGTCTTATTATATGAATATTTAGCATTACCTAACCAGTGGGCTAAATTATCTGCAGTAATATCGACTCTTTCTAAATTATCCATCAAAATAGATTTAATTGCTTTACGAATTAAAGCCCCGATTAATCGTTCTAATTCACGAACTCCAGCTTCTTTAGTATAGTCACGAATAATAATCCAAATTGCTTCATCACTAATACTAAAACGCTCTTTATCTAGACCATGTAAATTTAGTTGTTTATCAACTAAATGGCGTTTAGCAATTTCAAATTTTTCAAACTCAGTATATGAACTTAATTGAACAATTTCTAAACGGTCACGAAGTGGAGCTGGAATATTTTCCAAGTAGTTTGCAGTACAAATGAAGAAAACATTAGATAAATCATATGGTTCTTCTAAGTAATGATCACTAAAGAATTTATTTTGTTCTGCATCTAACACTTCAAGCAAAGCACTAGCTGGATCACCACGGAAGTCACTTGATAATTTATCAATCTCATCAAGTAAAAAGACTGGGTTGATAACTCCGGCACGTTTCATTCCTTGTAAGATTCGTCCAGGAAGTGCTCCTAGGTATGTACGACGGTGCCCACGAATTTCGCTTTCGTCTTTTACTCCACCTAATGAGACTTTAACAAATTTTTTATTTAAAGCCTTCGCAATCGACTTAGCCAATGAGGTTTTTCCAACACCTGGTGGTCCTACTAAACATAAAATAGCTTGTGGATTTTTCTTAGTCATTATGCGAACGGCTAGATATTCTAAAATTCGATCTTTAACTATATCTAATCCGTAATGATCGGCATCAAGTTGCTCTTTAGCTTTCTTGATATCCATATTGTCTTTTGAAGCCTTAGACCATGGAAGACTAATAATAAAATCTAAATAGGTACGAATAATGCCTGCTTCACCTGAAGCAATACTTAATGAACTGTAACGATCTAATTCGGTTAAAGCTTTCTCTTCTATGCTTTTTGGCATTTTAGCTTCAAGAATTTTTTCTCGTAATTGTTCAATTTCAGTTTCCTTGCGAGCTTTATCTCCTAATTCATCTTGAATAACTCGCATTTTTTCACGCAAATAATATTCCTTTTGATTTTCGCTAATAACACGTCGGACTTCATTTTCTATTTGTTGTTCTATATCTTGAATATATTTTTCTTTCTTAATATCTTCAAGCATATATTTTAAACGTTGATTGACCGAACTAGTATCTAAGTATTTTAGTTTGCTGTTTAAATCAAAAGGCAAATTATATGCTAACAAATCACTTAACCGGTCCGCAGTAACCCCCTTAGAGATTGTATTAACTAATTCAGGATTGCTTTTAAGTAAATTACGACTGTTGCTTTTTAATTCCTCAATTAGTAAACGAACCGCGGCTAATTCTTCATCTATGTTTTCTGTCTCAGCAGGAAGTGTTACGACATCAACATGCATGTATGGACTAATTTGGACAAAATTACGCACTTCACAACGAACTATTCCATTTAATTTAACTTTATGAATGTTGTTAATTACTGGCATATCATATACGATTTGAGCAATAACTCCGCGTTTGTGGACATTTTCTTCATTAGCTGGTTCTTCAGCTTCGCCAGTAAAGAACAACAACACAATATAGTTATTGAATTTGCTGGCTTCTTGTAAAGCAAGTAAACTTTCCGGACGCCCTACCTCCAACTTAATTTCATTGTTTGGAAGCGGAACAATTCCTCGAACAGCCATTGCTGGGAGTAAAGCCTGCGTTTTAAGTTGATTTGTAAACATACGTTCACCTCCTTTTATAGTATTATAATCTCCTGTTCTACAAAATAATTAAACAATAAAGCATAATCTAATTGTTCTCGTAAAAACAGTCCTTGTTCATCCACTTTTTTTCCAAGGCGAGCAAGATTTAGCAAATGATTATCATATTGTTCTTGAACATTAATTAAATAATCATCAATATATGATAAATTACCACGTTGAATAAATCGAATTAAATACAAACGAACCATTTGTGTTTTTAAGGTATAGATTAATTTGTCTTTAATATCTTTGCTATAAAAATCCCAATCGGCTTTGACTTCTTCGAAAGTAGTGGCAGTTTCTTTAGCCATCAAAGAAATAAAATGACTAATTATCATTTCGCTAATTTCAATATCAGAGTGTCTAACAATATAATCTATAATTTTATCAACTAACACCATCCGTTGGCGATTTGGATGAATAGTATCATTAATTTCTTTTTCGAATTCCTCAATGGTATTAACATCAGGAATATGCATTTGTTTGACTAAATCATTAGTTAACTGCATTGGTACTTTTTGATATATTGTGACTAACTTTGCTTCGCTAGCTCCAGGTAAATCAAAGATATCTAGTGGTAACTCATCACCTTTATTATAACCCAAAAGTCCCCGAAAATCAACTAATGTGTTACCATCCTCTGGATTAAAAGTTAGTCCTATTGGACGGCCATTGATAATAAAGTCAACGCTTGCAATTTGCTCGGTTGAAGTATATTTTTCAACTTCTTCAACCGTAAAATATCCGCTCTTAAGCAATAAGGTACGAATTACCTCATCTAATACTTCCCGTGGTAATTCCCCTCTATTAAACATCATTTTTGTTTTAGGAAAAACTAACTCCATATGTTCCGGAACTATACAATATTTTAAGATTACAAATAGTGGATTATCATATGTAATACTACCACGGTAAGTTACAAGAGGATCAGAAATAACCAAATACCCTCTATCCATTACAGCATTTTGGACATCTTCTTGGATAATGGTTTTAATATATTCACTACATGCAATTCTTTCAGAATCACTTAATTGTTCGTATTCTTCAATACTAGTGATTTTATATATTGAATTGGCAAAATACTCATTAATTTCTTCATCACTAACGCCAACATAGGCATAAATATATTGTTCGTTAACTTGGGTTATTTCTAAAATCATAATCCTATCCCTTTTAAAACAAGAGCCTTACAATAAGGCTCATGCTGTTCTAACTCTTTTCTTTGTAAATTTTGGTGCCGCTTTTTTTAATACTACATCTTCAGTAATAATGCATTTTGAAACTGTTTTATTATCAGGAATATCAAACATTATATCTAGCATAATATTTTCGATAATAGCGCGAAGACCGCGGGCACCCGTATTTTTACGAATTGCCTCTTCCGCAATCGCTCTTATCGCGGCTTCTTCAAACTCTAAACTAACGCCATTCATTTTAAACATTTTTTGATATTGTTTAATGATAGCGTTTCGTGGTTCCTTAAGAATACGTACTAAGTCATCAACTTCTAATGGATGCAATGACGCAATAATTGGTAAGCGTCCAACTAATTCTGGAATTAATCCATATTTTTGTAAATCTTGATGCGTTACTTTTTCATATATTTCTTTCATAGATGGACGAGCCGTAGAAGCGCTGTTAAAACCAATTGTTTTTTTACCAATACGAGTTTTAACAACCTCTTCAATGCCTTCAAATGATCCACCACAAATAAACAATACATTGGTTGTATCAAATGGAATGAATTCTTGATGTGGATGTTTACGGCCACCACCAGGAGGAACATTAGCGATTGTTCCTTCAAGAATTTTTAGTAATGCTTGTTGTACGCCTTCACCAGAAACGTCACGAGTTATCGATGGATTATCACCCTTACGAGCAAGTTTATCAATTTCATCGATATATACTATTCCTTTTTGAGCACGATCAAGATCATAATCAGCTGCTTGTAATAAGCGCAGTAAGACGTTTTCTACATCTTCACCGACATATCCGGCTTGCGTTAAAGTTGTCGCATCAGCAATCGCAAATGGAACATCAATAATTTTAGCTAATGTTTTAGCAAATAATGTCTTACCACTACCAGTAGCACCTAATAATAATATATTACTTTTTTCAATATCAATTTCACTATTTTCATACAAATTATTTTTTACTCGTTGATAATGATTATACACCGCAACTGATAAAATCTTTTTAGTTTGTTCTTGGCCGATAATATATTCACTTAATTTTTGATAAATTTCTCGGGGTGTTAAGTCTACTTGAAAATCAGGTTCGTCAACTTCTTCTTCACTATCTAAGTATCCCATATTAATCATTTGGTGACATACAGATATACACATTTCACAAATGTAAGCATCATCACCTTCGATTAAACGACGTTCTGGACCTCCGGGTAAACCACAGAAAGAACATACTCCTTCATGATAGTCTTTACCCATGATATCACCTCTTTTTTATGTATTTTTTAATTGTTAGTCATTTTGTTCTTTGACAATTGCTGTATCTTTAATTAAATCAATTGCTTTTAAAATTCCTAAGTGAGTTTTAATTTGAAATTCAGGAATGCGTTGTTTAACTTTATTTACGTCCATACGATACATTTCAGCTAATTCTTCATATTGTTTATTAATTTCTTCAGAAATAATTTCAAAGTTTTCTACTTCGGAAATTTTACGTAAGACAATACGTTCTAAAACACGTTTTTTGGCTGGCTCTTTTAATTGTTCTTTGTATTCCTCAACAGTCATTCCATTAAAGGATAATAGCTGTTCCGCAGTTAAATTATACTGACGGGCTTGATTTTCTAATTGGTTCACTGCCACGTTTAATTCATCTTCGATTAGTCCTTCCGGAACTTCTGTTTTAGCATTTTCACAAACTTTAGTAATTAAATTTTCAATAAATGTATTTTCAACCATTTGACGTTTTTCTCTTTGTAATTTTTCTAAAACATAGTTTCGATATTCTTCAGCGGTTGAAACACCTTCAATATTTAAATCCGCAACAATCTCATCACTTAAGTCTGGAATAACGCGACGTTTAATTTCATGTAATTTAACTTTAAATTCAACCTCTTTGCCTTTTAAGTGTTCAGCTTGATAATCTTCTGGAAAAGTAACTTGAATTGTACGTTCTTCACCAGTTTTCATTCCTATTAATTGGTCTTCAAAGCCAGGAATAAAAGTTTGAGAACCAATTTCTAAACTATAGTTCTCAGCTTTCCCACCTTCAAAGGCTTCGCCATTTAAAAATCCTTCAAAGTCAATAACAGCAATATGACCATTTTCTAATGTGCCCTCTTCAAGCACTTCTAACTCAGATTTTGATTTTAAAACTTCTTTAATATATTTATCTACTTCTTCAGGTTTTACTTCTTCGCTTTCTTTTTCAACCTCAAGACCTTTATATTGACCTAAAGTTACTTCAGGCCAAACTTCTACAGTTACTGAATATTTAAATTCTTTACCTGAACCAACACTTGAAAAATCAATATCAAATTCAGGTTGATTAACAACTTCTAATTTCTCATTAAAAACAGCTTCCGGATAAGACTTATTGACAGCATAATTAATGGCCTCTTCATAAAGGCTTGCTTCCCCAAATTTTTTTAAANNNATCTTTTGTTAATACGAAATCTAGTTTTACTTTAGAATCAGACAATCTTTCTAGTTTGTAATTCATACTACTACTCCTTACCTATTATAATTACATTATATTATATCAATTATATCAAAAAAAAGCAAGTAAATGTACTTACCTTTCACACCCCAAAAATCATCATTTCTCAACAAAAATTTTTTGTCCTAATTCAGTTAAATAACTAATAATAGAATTACTAAAACCAACTTCTAAGACAATATTTATTAAATCATAAAATCGATATAACAAATATTCCGTACTAATCTCTTGATGCAAACTTTCCTTAGCAATCGCCTGAACATAATTTACTAAAATAATTGTTAATATTACATCACTAAATGCTTCTTGATCAAGACTTTTTAAATTAACAAAAGTAGCTTCATCAGGTGATAGAAAGTTTATAAAGTTTTGATCCTTTAATAATTTACTTTTTTTAACTAAATAATTCGCTTGATAAAGATCACTACTAGCGATCATACTTGCTAAAGTTAAGTATAAGATCCGAAATGTTTCATACTCAAATTTTTGTAATTCAAAATATAAATCATTCAATTTTTGATAAAATCCTAATTCAAATAATGCTGTTGCTAGATAATCAAAAACAAATGACTCATAAAGCAAACTGAAATTTTGTACTAATTTATCATAATATTTGACAATTTCAAAATATTCTTTGCTTCGGTATAATTCGGTAATTAAATTGATATATTGAACCTTATCTTTTGGAAATTTTAAAATTTCACCCATAATTTATTTCCTTTACTTTTTCTTTTAATTCACATATATTGTATGATAATTTTCCATTAATATAATAAAATATTATTTATTCTATAATCCATTCAAATAAAATTTTCATTTTTTGGAAATAATCTACAAGTTCAAACAATAATCGTAATTCTTTTTTCTTAATAATAAAGCTCAATAAAAGAGTTTGTCAAAATCTAGGATTTATTTTATCATAACACATTCTTTTTAATATTACAATAATAAATGCCCTTATTACCTTCTTTCGACATAATATCATTTTTTTTGCAAATATATATAGTCTATTATCTAACAAAATGATATAATAGCAGTAGAAAGAGAGGAGCGATTTGC
>LFRX01000017.1:4039-13792 GCA_001512985.1 Acholeplasmatales bacterium DTU056 | reverse complement strand
GCTTGACTTTTTAAGAAATGGACAAGCATCAGTAGCTGATAATATGTTATTTCCAATTTTCTTTTGTAATTTATCAATGTTTTTACTTATGATTACTTCATTTGTCAGCAATAAAAAAACAATTGGATTTCGATATTTTGCTACTGTGACTGCTTATGCTGGTTCATTTGGTGCCCTAATTTCTCTTTTTTATCCTCAATACTATCTTGAAGGCTCAAGAATGACTTGGGGAATAATGAAAAGTATGTTAAGCCATAGTACAATGTTACTTGGCTGCGCTTATTTAATGATTGGAAAATATTTTAAAATCGAGCGTAAAAATACCATTATATACACAATTGGACTTTTAGGATTCAGTTTCATCGGAATCTTAGTTAATTTAACATTTAAACTAGCGGGACTATATGACCCTGCTACAGGTTATCTAAACGCTATGTTTTTACTTCGCCCGCCAATTGAAGATGTTAAATTCCTAAACTTCTTTGTCATTTCAATTGGAATGATATTACTTGTATACATATTTTCTTATCTAATGGAAAAGATATCAAAAAAGTTCCAGTTAACTGTCATCCCAGTTTATCTTGAAGAGACAAGACAAATTTAATTTCCAAAAAGAAGTGTTTAAAACACTTCTTTTTTTATAATTTAAAAAGGACGTTAATTATCTAACGTTCCTTTTTAATTTATTATTCTTAAAAAATAATTTTGCACATATTCCCTGATAATTCTAGCAATTTCAGGATCTAAATTATCTGTAAAAGTATTATCAATTAAATTACTGTCAAATAAACTAATATAATGAACACAACTAGCTAGATATGACCCAGCCAAAGAAGCGTGATTTAAATCATCATAAAAATTAATATCGGGATAATCCATTGTAAAATCAAAAAACACTTCGCCAACAATATTTACGCGTACTCCTAATTCTTGAGCAACACGATCATAGGCTTCGATTATACGTTGTTGTTGATAGTAGCGGGTATGATAAGTTTCATAATTATAAGCCCATGTTTGATATAAAATCAGCTCCGCCCCATTTTCATCTGCGAGTCTTTTAAATTCCTTAGCAGCTGNNATATTTTTTACTGTTTAGCATTTGCTTAATATAAAATGATCGAGTTGATAAAATTTGTCCAAGAGTATTGCCACCTACTGTATAACTATCGCATTTTAAAACTTTACCATCTACTTTTGCAAGTTTACTTACCATTCCAGGAACATCGTTACGATAAGTTAAACTATTGCCAATAAACAAAATATTTGTAACTTTAACATTATCAGGATATTTAACATTTAACTTTACCGTTTTAAAAACACTTTTATCCAACTTACTTCTACAAACAATATATATATCACCATCATCTAGAAACTGTACTTCTCCAGTTTCTGAATTTAAGTTCATTTTAGACAGGGTGCCTTCCCAAACAAACTCTTGTAAACTATATTCAGGATATGCCCGAGCTTGCAATTGATAGACAGTTTCTCCAACCTCATATACTTCTAAAATGTTAATAATTTCAATTCTTTCAGGAATATAACTTTTAACTAAAATTTTGTGTTCTGAGACTCTATCTCCGTCTTTCTCAAGATAAATGACCACTTCACCTTTATTTATTCCTTTGACAACCCCTTCATGCACAGTTGCAATCTCTTCATTTTCGGACTTCCAAATAAACCCTTCAACTTCTTGATTAATAGTTAAAACAATTTCTTCATCGATAAAGACTTCATTTTCCCCAATAATTTGTATTTCTTCTTTCTCATTTCCATCATCAATTGTAGAATTATTGGGTTTTTTCTCGCATCCTGACACCATGCAAACAGTCATTACTAAAAAAAGCATAAATACTTTTCTCATTGTTTTAAACCCTTAATTTCTTGTTTTTTATAATTATATCACAATTTAAAAATCAAATTAACTAGTTTTTTAATTTTCCTAAATTATTATTAAAACACTTATAAACAAAAAAAGCACAACTAAATTGTGCTTTGTCATTCTATCATTTTTTTCTTAAAAGAAAATATAGCTAGAAGAGCTACTAAAATAGTATAACCTATAATGATTGCAGTATGGAGTAAGACATTCTGAAAATTACCTGCTAAAGTCTTTTGAGCTAATTGAATACAATGATAAAACGGTAAAATTTTACCGGCAATTTCAAATGCTCCACCAACAATTTCAAGTGGGAACCAAACTCCGCCTAAAAAAGCTACAAATTGTATAAAAATTGAGCCAACGCCCCCAACTTGTTGTTCTTTTAACGTACTACCAAAAAGTAATCCTACATTGACGAATAAAAAAGAAATTAATACTAAGAAAGGAAGACTAACGATTATATAGATTGAAATTTTTAGCCCTAAAAATATTCCTACGATATATAAAAAGATAATTTGAATAAAGGAAATAATTAACAGTGGCAACATATAACCTACAATATAATGATGGGCTTTTAAAGGTGAAACGAATAATCTAGCTAGGAATGAATTAGAACGATCTCTAGAAACTAAAACACCAGAGAACATAGCGGAGAAGGGGAAACTAAAGATTATTATTGATGGAACAAAGTTTTCCACCGCAAACGTCTCATTTAACCCGATATTTTTATTTAATGTTACCATCAGGACTAATAAAAATGCTGGTAACACAATCATAAAAAATAAACTTAATATATCATTTAACATTTCTTTTAAATTTCTTCGAGCGAAAATAATTGTCTTCATTAAATATCCCCCTCTGTATAACGCAAGAATATATCTTCTAGACTATTTAAATTTGTGTGTTGTTTTAGTTCTTCCAAAGTGCCTATTATTTTTAATTTACCTTTATCGATAATGGCAATCCGGTCAGCTTGTTTTTCAACTTCATCTAAATAATGGGTTGTTAAAATAATTGTTACTTTCCCTTTTAATTCATTCAAAGTAGACCATAACTCCCGCCGAGCTTTAATATCCAATCCTAAAGTTGGTTCGTCTAAAAAAACAATTTTAGGATTTTAAATTAACGCCATTGCAATGCTTAATCTTCTTTTTAGACCACCAGATAGTTTTTTGGCTTTATCATCTTTTCGTTCAGTTAAGCGAAATTTTTCTAACATTTCCACAGCCTTGTTATGAGCTTCTTCCTTGGTAAAACCATATATATTAGCAATAAACACTAAATTTTCATAAACAGTTAAATTCCCTGCAATCGCTGTTTCTTGAGGAGCGACATTTAAATATTGTTTTATTTCATTAGTATGTTTGGTTATACTTTTACCAAATATTAAAGCATCTCCGCTTGTCGGTTTTGCTAGGCCGGTAAGCATTTTAATTGTGGTGGTTTTACCAGCACCATTAAATCCTAAAAGCCCTAATACTTCTCCTTCATTAATAGAAAAGCTTAAATGGTCTACTGCTACTCTATTCTTATATACTTTAGTTAAGTTTTGCAATTGGATAATTTCCATTGTACCAGCCCTTTTTTTATTATCCTTCCTAGAAATACTCCTAGCACGCATAATCTAATTATACTATAAAATATTAAATATTCAATCATTTTAAAATAGGTATTTTATATAAAAAAATAATTATTATTAGTTAAATAATTCGATTATCTTTAGTATCACTTTTCATTATAATTTATTCCAATAAGACAAATTAATATATTATAAAAAATAAGGCTAAAGAAGGGAGTTAATTTCTTTAGCCAAAATTACCCTATAAGTAATATATTTTATAACCTCTATCTAATAATGTTTTAATAAGATTAATATCATTTTTATCAAAAGCCATATAATCATATTTATATGTTTCAATATCTTCAATTGTAACATTAAGTTGTTTCCCAAACGTTTGATATAAATATTGATGTACTTGTTCTAATCCTCTCATACTTGTTAAACAAATATGTTTTTTGGCTTGATGATCTTTACGAATAACCGTACCTTTATTTTCTTTAATTTTTTCTTCAACGTCTTTTTTTAACATTGGTTTGTATCCGTTAAATATATAAAAAGCATTCCAACGAAGTTTTTCACTATAAGCAATCACATTACGAATGGTTGTTTTAAAATAATCTTCATAAGTTGGATTTGGATTAGAATCTTTCGAATATATTGCCATAACTTCTTCGAAAGATAGTGATTTTTGATTTGGATCTTTACTTACTCCTAATCCCATTAAGTTTAATTTAAATTTAAGGGAGATTGCAGAGTAGAGATTGGAATATAATTCTATTTGATTTAAGGTGTCCCAATGTCTTTCATATTCTAGGTAGTCATTGATGTTTAATTTACTATAAATAGCATCAATTTCCTTAGCAAAACTTAACAACTCATCATCAACGATATATTCATGGCTAATTATTTCTTCTTCGTTTCCAAAACATAGTATTTTATCATTATTAATCTCAATATTACGCAAGCGACATGCAATCACACAATTGTTACTATTTAACTCATTTTGTAACCATATCGCCGTCTCCGCATTCTCAAAATCATTTCCATAACTAACAATTATGAAGTTAAAACTATTTTTTTGATTTACAATTCGTTTGACTTTGTTTATTCCCTCACTACTATTTACGTCCCAATTGATGATTTCAAAATTACAAAGCGGTTCAGGGCGAATAAAATCACTTTCCATTTTATTAACATTGTCAATTATATATTTAATTCGTTTGGCATTAACTGCATTCGGATTCCTGTCAATTACATAGTAATTAACTAAATGATTAACAAGGGTTCCCTCATCCATTCCGACAAGCTGATTGTTTTGACAAAACATTGTAAATAATGAATTGTTTACTTTTCCAAATCCTAAAAAAAATACGTTTATTTTATAGTATTCTTTTATAGTTCGATTTTCATTATAAAAATCCTGCGGTAAATAATATGGAATAGTAACTTCCGAAACAAATTTACGGGAAATTAATTCATATCGTGAAAATGTTCTAATAAATAAATTTGATTCATCACTATCTTTTCTTTTTAAATATTCATTTCTTACTACTTCGGCTTCATTAAACTTTACTTCTAAATATAAGAAAATATAGTAGTCTTTACTTTGGATATTAATAAATGTATTAATTAAATTTTGATATTGCTCTTGTTTATAATTGAAAGCAATAAAGTTATAGCGAACTTTTTTCTTTAAAAACCCGATTAAGTTAGATTCATTAATCTCACTTATGATATAAGCTATTTTACTATTATTTAAATCTTTAATTAAATTTGGATTAACATCGTTATTTAACCACACAATAGTTTTATCTTTATGTTTATTTAAATAAATATGTGCTGCTTCATTATATCCGATTACAATATCGCACCCTTTCGTTCTTAATCGATTGATACGATATTTATTTCTAATATAATTTTTAACAAATCCAAAAGCAGTAGAAATTGTAGTAAAGATGGCCATTAAATATGCTATAGAAAAGGTAACTGTAAATAATACGTTTTTGTTAAATAATGCATTTAAAAAATTTGTATTAATTTCAAAAGCAAATGTTTTTAAAGTATAAACAATATGATTGATAATTATGACTACCGAATATTCATNNACTTTATTTCGACAACTTTTAATAATGATGATTGTAATAAAAAATATTTCTAATAGTAAAACGATTAATGTAACTATATTAACAATCATTATTTCCTCTCCTGTAATGTTTTATTTATTTTATTATACAACTTTTATTTTTTTAAGAAAAGGTATTCTTATAAATTTATTTAAAAAACAAAAAGGGCTTTTGCCCTTTTTCTTAATTTTGTTTATGTAAAGAATTAAAATTGGGTCAATTATTAATAAATTAACACTAAATAAGAAAATATACCCTACGATAAATATAAAATAGATATTATAAATAGGTTCATTAAATACTTGTAAAATTTCAAGTAAAACGGTGGTATAACCATATAATGCATTTAATAAATTCGGATAGATTAACTCAAAAACGATAAAATATACAGATAATGAATTAACCACCGATATGGAATGTTCAAAATCATACTTGTTATAATTTAAACCAAAACTTGTAAATAATGACATTATTATATGTGAATGTGAAAAATAATATAAAATCTCTTGGAATCCATTCATCTTTGGCGCAAACACCAACGAAAACATCGGGCCAATTACCATAAAAACAGTAAACCTTAATACCTTTTGATTTTTGGTAATCCAGCCAATAATTTGCATTATATTGGTTATAGCACACCAATAAATTGGCAAGCTCATAAGAATATTCTTATTTGTATATAAAACTTTANNCAATCAAAATCGACATTGTAACTAATGTTATATAAATAACTTTTTCACTTTTCTTAAACTTCCCTGCAACAAAACACAAAATAACTGAAGCAATAATTGCACATATTACGTAGATCATTAGCTATTCCCTTTTACCCCATCAATAATATTTGTATTTATAATTTTTTGTGATAATAATGTTGTAAAGGCAATTGTTAAAATTAACTGAGCTATTCCAATAATCAAGATAATATTTATATCGATATATGATAAATATGGATATACATATCGATAACTAAAATAAAAATATGCATAAATAATCATTATTGATACAACAATTGCTAGCATTAATGCTAATAAAAACACAAATGAATTTTGAAAAACAAGCATTGAGAATATTTCGAATTTTGTTGCGCCAAATGTACGGCGAATGGAACATTCAAATGTCATTTGATTAATAAAATTTTTAATTAATTGGAATAATCCAACTACACAAATAATTAATGTAACTACAATTACATAGTAAAAATTACTAAGTTGTTCTTTTTTAATATCAAGCGTTTTAGAAATAACATCTTCTCTTTCATAAAAATACATTTTTTCGCTTATATTATTAGTTATAATTTCCTTTAAAATGTCATTATTATAACTGCGCATTATACTATAGTCGATTAGCGAATCGCTTTTAAGATATGTAATTGGTGTATAAACAACAAATTCTAAATTATAATTATTAAAAGTCCGATAATAATTTTTAATATCGTCAGTGTTTTTTAGTATACCAATTATTTTTATTGAATGTGATCCAAAATTTAATCGTTCACCAGTAGCATCAGATTTACCGAATATGGTTTTAGCAGTCGCTTCATATATTAAACCAACTGATTCTCCTTTTTGATATTCTTCATTTGTCCAAACACGACCATATATAAGCTCATTTTTTTTCACATTTGGCAAACCATTTGTTTTGTAATAAAAATCAACAATATCATAATTTTCAATAAAATTCCCTGATGTACCTTTAATTTTAACTGATAATTGATAAGTTTCTTTATTATATATATATTGGTTTATTGCATATTGTGTGTATAAAACATTTTCAATACTTGCTAGTTTTCTATCAAATATACTTGAAAATGTATAAGGGGTCTCTGAATCATAATGCATTTGTACGATTAGAATATCATCAGTAAAATTTTGATATCTATGTGGTTCTAATGCTATACTATGTTTATAAGTTAATATTTCTATAAAAACCGTAACCAATAATACAAAGTTTAATAGAAAGAATAGAGTTCGATTCTTTAAATTACTTTCTAGTGCAATAATACTACTTTTTAATCCCCTCACAAACATCTTTCCAACTTCCCATTCTTAATTAAGTTATATTGTATATCACAATATTTAAGTACTTTTTCATCATGTGACACAACGATTACAGTTTTGTTCTCTAAACATAATGATTTTAAATAACTTAAAATTATCTCTGAGTTAGTTTTATCTAAATTTCCGGTCGGCTCATCAGCAATTATCAACTCTGGATTCATTAATAAGGCTCTAACTAATGCAACGCGTTGCTTTTCTCCACCACTTAAAGTTGAAACCCGACGATATAAAAAGTCGCTAATTGCAAATTTATCCATTAATTCTCGAATACGTTTTATTAATTGTTTATTTTCTTTATCCAACACATTCAAAAGCAAATTATCAAAAACAGTAATCTCATTTATTAAATAGCTTTCTTGAAAAAGAAAGCCTATTTTTTCTTTGCGTAAAGTTGATAATTCTCGATCCCCTAATTGAGTTATATTAATACCATTAAAAATGTAATTTCCTGTATACTTTTGATCTAACATTCCTAAAATACTGACTAATGTTGTTTTTCCGGAGCCACTTTCACCAAATATTCCAGTAAACTTTTTTGACTCGATAGTGAAATTTAAGTTAGTAAAAATTTGATTTTTGCCATAACTTTTACTAACATTAATTAATTCATACATTAATGTTACCCCATTTTAATAATGGTGTCACCTTCGAAAATATCTCCGGAAATTATATAAAACCCTTCTGGATTTATTTCATAAACAATTTCAATAGGAACTAATACAAAATCAGTCATATTAGCATTAGCTTTATACACATAATTTAGTTCATTTATTTTGTAAACAAAACGCTTAGGAATAGCAATGGCATTATATTTTGTATCATATATGACTTGTGATGTCACGCTAATTCCTTTTAATAAATTCAAATCAGTATTATCAAACTCTGCATATAAATACAAATATCCATTTAGCACTTCATTTTCTATAGAAATAATTGTGGCCTCAAAATTTCCAAAGATTGTAGTTGCAGTGATAGTTAAAGGATATTGAATAACTTTATAATATTGATATGGCATTCTAAAATATATAATAGATTTTTCTAAATTACTTGTATCTATAATATACCCCTCTAAATAAAATCTTAAATCGTAGTCAGTCACTTTAATTTTGTGTGATTCAAGAGCTAACGTATTATCATATTTATTAAATTTAGGGATTTCAGAAACAGGTAATAAGTTATTATCATGTATCTTTTTATCTACAAATCTTGCTAAAAGCAATGTAAAAATTGTAACTGCAATTAATAGTACTGAATATGTTATTAACCAAATGTTAATCTTTCTTCGTAAATGCATATGATAATTCATCCCCTATATATTTAGTTATTAATGATAAATATTGCTCTGAATTTTTTGTAAGTTCTAAATCCCCTAACGTATCAATTGTAATTGGTGATGTGTATAATATATATGTATTGTTATTTACTTGATAGGTAATTTTAAAAGTATAATTTCCTAACAAATATTTGGATAAAAAGACATCTATTTTAATAGACTCAGCTTTATAATAATAATCTCTTTCGTTTGGTATAAATAAAGCACCATTAATATAGATATTTTTGATATTTAAATCACTTGGATATTTATTTTGTTCATACAATTCAATATTTAATATTTTTACTCTTTCTTGTTTGATATGTAAATTAAATGACAATGATATATTATCTTCAAAAAAGATATCTAAAGGGTATGTCTTTGCATCATCTAGGTTTATATATGCTGCTTCGCAACTTTCTTGGGAACAATTTGGAGTATATTTAGTATTAATATCAACAGTATCTAAAACAAATTCACCTTGGTTTGTATTAACTCTAATTTTACTAATTGAATATACTTTATCTTGATCTAAAGCAACATAAATAAATTTCCCTTTATCAAATTTGATTTCAGATATTTTTCTAATCTCAACATAATTATTATTAATTACAAAGATAAATTTTTCAATTTCCAATTGTTGATTGTTAGTGTAAAAAGTAAGCATAGTGGTCCCTACACCCAGGCCATTTGTTATATTCCAATCACCATACTTTACTAGATAACGCAATTCAGTTTGAATTTTTTTGTTTTTACCATTATTATTGTTTCCCTCAGTACATCCACATAAAACAAATAAAACTAAAATAATTAGAAGTAAA
>LFRX01000017.1:3513-4033 GCA_001512985.1 Acholeplasmatales bacterium DTU056 | reverse complement strand
ACATATATGATAACATAAGATGTCATATATTGTCAATATATTAAGTCATAGAATGGTGGAAAAGCACCTCCGCCGCCACCAGAACCACCGCCGGAGCCGCCGCCAGATGAACTATTCGCATGTTTTAAATGTTGTGAAAATTTACCTTTATTAAGGTCATTTAAAACATCATTATATTTACTTGCTGGGAATGCATATAAGCCTACTTCACCGATTTTATTGTGTTGCCAGAAAGTTCCGCTTCCAACTAGTACTTCAGTAGTAGTTACATCAGTATTTTTTTCATTTTTTCCTGTTGAACCCAGTTTTGTTTCTTTAACTATTCTATAGATTTTATATTCATACTCGGTTGCAATACGTTTTTCTCCAAAAATTGCATAATCGCCATAATGTGTACTTTCATATTCCCAAAAATATTTTACCGTTAAAGATCTACTCTTTTCATAACTAGCACCGATTGTAATTTTAAAGCCTACCTTAGAAAATAATGCTCCTACATCTGATGATACTTCTAAGGTTC
>LFRX01000017.1:0-3488 GCA_001512985.1 Acholeplasmatales bacterium DTU056 | reverse complement strand
ATATGGCTCGAAACTATAGTCTACTCTTCCAGTAGGACGATAAATTAATACGTATTCATCCTCACCATCGATAATAGTCTCTCTGTAGTCCCAATTTTCAATAGAATTAACTGTTTGGACATTTACTAATCCAGTTAACAACAATGCTGCTACCAGCAATAAAAACGATAATAATTTTTTCACTTATACCCCTCTTTTTGTGTTTTTAATAAATTTAAACTTTACAGTTTTATTTTATTTTATAACAAAATTATTTTCAAACTATTTATTCGTTTGAACAGTTTGTTTGATTTAAAAATGTAAAAAAATTTGTTGAAATTTTTTAAATTATGTAAAAAACAAATTCTTTTTGATATGGTTTGTAGTATTTTCAGTGTAAGTTATTAATAACTGTATAATCACTCTAATATAGATTCATTCTCTTCTCATATAACTTATGAAAAAAGTACAATTTTAGACCTTCTTACTTAATTTTCGGAATGATATTAATATTAATACACTTTTTAAATCAAGAATATAAATTTACTTTTTTCTATATAGAATAATTATGAAACATATAGTTTCTTCTTTGCTATTAATATAATGGATTTGTGTTAATAACATTTTATACAATATGAAATTAATTTAAAAAATATACTTATTATAAAAAAAAGCTATCAAATAGATAGCACCAATTAATTAAATAATAAGATATAAAAAAAATGGCGTCCCGAAAGGGATTCGAACCCCTGACCGACGGCTTAGAAGGCCGTTGCTCTATCCTGCTGAGCTATCGGGACGGATAAGCGTATCACGCTTATATATTATACAAAATAATTATATTTTTGTAAAGGTATTTTATGAAAAATTGTATCGATTTAAGACATTCTCGAAATCTTTAAAAAATGCTTGATAGTTAATATTATCTAAAATTTTTAATAATGTTTGGGCTGTTATTGGTGTTATTAAAAAATAATCCGCTCCATAATTAAAAGCATTTTCTATTTGAGTAAAGTTTTCAATATGTGATATCATTCCTATTTTTATGTGATAATATTGAGGATTTTGACGAATAATTTTTAGACAATCAAAAGCAGTAATTTTAATTAGATCCATATTTAATAAAACTAATTTAGGTTGTTTATATTTAAGTTCAATTAATCCTGATATGGCATCATTTACATTTTTTATGATTATATTTGCATGTTCAAGCAATTCAAAATCTTTCAGTTCTAGTTTTCCTTGACCGATATATAAAATATCTAATATCATCATATCACCTCTTAATTATTGTTAAACATTCCCAATTTTTTATGCGTAAATTGCAATATTTATAATTGAATAAACATATAATTAAAGAGTAAGGGGGGATAAAATGATTGTTATTATCGATCCAGGACATGGTGGTTTTGATCCAGGAGGAGGAACAAATAAATATTGGAAAGAAAAAGACTTAAACTTAAAAATATCAAAATATATGTACAATCGTTTCCGTGAGTTAGGAATTAAAACTGCATTAACTAGATATGGTGATATTACTTTAACACCAAATGAGCGAATCAATGTTGTAAAATCGCTTGCCGCTGGAGAACCAACCGGAATATTAATTTCTAATCATATTAATAATGGTGGAGGAAAAGGTGCCGAGATTATATATTCTATTTTTGATCAACCAACATTAGGAAGACTTATTGCTAGAGAAATCGAAGCAACTGGACAAAATATTCGTAATGTTTACACTAGAGTAAACTCGGTTGGTCAAGATTATTATTTTATTATTAGAGAGACAAGAGGGTTAGAATCGATTATTGTGGAATATGGGTTTGCGGATAATCCGATTGATATAGAAATTTTATTATATCAATGGCCAGTACTAGCTGAAGCCGTAGTCCGCGGTGTAGCCAATTACTTAGGCGTTCCTTATACACCTCCTAGTTATACTTTATATATTGTTAGACCAAATGACTCATTATATAAAATAGCTCAAGCATATAATACAACTGTTGCCAAATTAAAAATAGATAATAATTTAACAAGCGATACTATTTATGTTGGGCAAGAATTATACATCTATGACCGTACATTCTAAAAAACTAATTAATGCATTTATTTTTTTAGTTGTTTTCTTAATAATTATTAATATCGCTTTTAGTCCCCAAGCTATTTTTACAAATGTTTTAAATAGTTTAGAACTTTGGGTTTTTAAGGTCTATCCTCCTATTTTTATTTTTTATATTTTGTCAAGTTTAATTATTAATGTTCCGTTTTTTCACAATAGAGTTAGTAAACTTTTTAGAATAATTAATTTTAGATCCTCCCATGAGAGAACCATCTTTTCCTTAAGCCTTTTCTTAGGTAATCCAGCCACTAGTGCGTTAATTTCAGAAAATATTCATCAAAATAAAATAAAAATAGAAGATGGCAACAAGTTATTGTGCATATCTTCTTTTTTAAATCCTTTATTTATTATTTCTTTTTTAGGTAGTACTTTTAATAACTATAAAATTACTATTGCCATTTTATTAATTCACATTTTATCAAACTTTATTTTAGCTTATTTTGTATTAAGAAATAATTCTTATAGTAATTCTATTAATCATGTTGAAATAAATCATAGTAATTTGATTATAGAAATATTTGATTCAATTGAAAGAGCTAATTATTTATTGATTAAGGTATGTGGAATCATTGTGACAAGTAATTTGTGTAAGTTTGCTATTCAAAATATTTTAATTAAGTTAAACCTTCATAATCCTTTAGTTTATTTATTTCTTGCACTTATTGAAGTAACTAGTGGATTATATGATATCATAAATCTAAATCTTCCAGTTAAATTAACTTTATCATTAATCGCTTTTTTAATTAGTTTCGGAGGATTGTCAATTCATCTTCAGGTATATGCAATGATTATTAATACAAGATTATCCTTTAAAAGATTTTTTTTATTTAGGATGCTACAAGGTTTAATTTCATTCATTTTGTGCTTTATTGTATTTAGTATTTAAAAAAACTAACTACTCATTTGTAGTTAGTTTACTTGATAAATACATAATTCACTATTCCCATGATTGTAATTTCGGACAAGTTTTAAACTATCCGTTTCTTGTGGAGTATGACTATTTTTTTCATAATGACAAATTATATAGGTATTTTTTTTTACTAGATTTTCTTTTAATAATGTCTCTAGTAATTCATTGATGATATGCATACGATATGGAGGATCTAAAAAAACTAAATCAAATTGCATATCTTTGCTTTTAACATATTTTATTCCATCACGATAGTCCATATGAAGTGTTAATACTTCTTCTCTTGTAAGTTCTAACAATTTTTGATTGCTTTGGATTATTTGGTACGCCTTATAATCCTTTTCTACAATCACCGTAAAACTCGCTCCACGACTAATTGCTTCAAAACTTAGAGCTCCACTACCGCCAAATAAATCTAACACTGTTTCACCCTGAAAATACGGACCGATGATATTAAATACAGATTCTTTCATACGATCT
>LFRX01000044.1:9599-10413 GCA_001512985.1 Acholeplasmatales bacterium DTU056 | reverse complement strand
ATTTAAATAGTTTGTTATAGCAAAAAAGTATTACAAAATTTTTAATAAAAACATATAAAAAGATAGTAAAAATATATTATAAATGCTTGCTTCAAATTAATATTTGAAGCAAGCATTTTATTTTCTAGTGTTATATTTATAAAAATTCATTATTCATCTTGATAATTGTTATATTATTTCAAGTTAATATTCATCGCTTATAAAAACTTTTTTAGCATAGTATAGATTTCATGTGTAAAATGAAACACTAAAAAATCTTTATGTTTATTAATGATTTAATTTAGTATCTTATGTCCTAATAGTTTTTTAAAAGAAATTAAAATATTTAAAATTATAAAGTATTATGTTATAATTTGTATAAAAGAGGTGTATTTTGATGAATAAAAGTATAGTGGAAAAATTATTAAATTTAGAGATGAACGTGACTGGAAGCAATTTCATAATGGTAAAGATTTAGCAATATCATTATCACTTGAAGCAAACGAACTTCTTGAAGCATTTCAATGGAGTGGTAGTGAATTAATGTGTTGTAATAAAATTGATAAAATTAAAGAGGAATTGGCTGATGTTTTTATTTATGCAACGTTAATTGCTGAATGTTATGGTTTTGATATTGAAAAAATAATTTTAGAAAAAATTAAAATTAATAACGAAAAATATCCAGTTGAAAAAGCAAAAGGGAGATATGATAAATATACTAATTTATAATTTTAAGAATTAGGAGGATTATATGATAATATATGAAGCAACAAAGGAACAATTTATTGATAGTGTTTTTAATGACAAATTAGAGCAAGAAGTTAATCAACACATA
>LFRX01000044.1:7503-9527 GCA_001512985.1 Acholeplasmatales bacterium DTU056 | reverse complement strand
AATATATGTATCGTATATTAGTGGATAATGATATACCTGATAATTGTGGAGTGGCTATTGAATATAATATTCCACTTACTTCAAAAAGAATTGATTATATTATAAGTGGATATGATGAATCTAATATAAATTCTGCGATTATTATTGAGTTAAAACAATGGGAAGAAATTAGGCCAGTAATCGGAAGCGATTCGCTAGTCGAAACATTTATAGGTGGAGGAATAAATAAAGTAGTTCATCCAAGTTATCAAGTATGGAGCTATAAATCACTAATTGAAAATTACAATGAAAATGTACAAAAAATGAATATAAAGTTAACTCCTTGTGTATATATGCATAATTATCAAAAGAAAACTAATGATCCTTTATTAAGTAATGATTATAAATCTTATGTTGAGGAAGCACCTATATATGCAAAAGGTGAAGCAAAAGAATTACAAGATTTTATAAAAAAACATATAAAATTTGGTGACAATAAAAAAACTATATATTTAATCGAAAACGGAAAAATAAAACCATCTAAAAGTTTACAAGATACAATTGCAAGTATGATTAAGGGTAATAAAGAATTTGTAATGATTGATGAACAGCAAGTTGTATTTGATGAATTGTTGCGTTTATCGAAAGAAACAGTTAATAACTGGAAGAAAAATGAGCAAAAAGGTGTATATATTGTAGAAGGGGGTCCAGGGACAGGCAAAAGTGTTATAGCAATTAATTTACTTGCAAAATTAACTGTCGAAGAAAAGTATTTGTGTCATTATGTAACTAAAAATGCAGCACCAAAAAATGTTTTTGCGGCAAAATTAAAGGGGACCAAAAGCAAAAATGAAATTGATATTTTATTTAAAGGATCGGGTTCTTTTATTGATTGTTCATCAAATGATTATGATGTCTTAATTGTTGATGAAGCACATCGCTTAAATGCTAAATCAGGAATTTTTGCGAATAAAGGAGAAAACCAAATAAAGGAAATAATAAACGCATCTAAATTTAGTATTTTCTTTATTGATGAGTATCAACGAGTCCATGTAAATGACATTGGGAGTAAAGAAGAAATAAAAAAATGGGCTAAATATTTTAATGCAAATGTGTATGAAGGACAACTTATTTCTCAATTTAGATGTAATGGTTCAGATGGATATTTAGCATTTATTGATAATTTATTGGAAATTAGAGATACAGCAAATGTTGATTTAGAAGGAATTGATTATGATTTTAGAGTTGTAGACAGCCCTTATGAACTACGTAATTTAATTGTTGATAGAAATAAGGAAAATAATAAAGCAAGGTTATTAGCGGGATATTGTTGGGAATGGCCAGTAGAAACACGCTCAGACCCAAATTACTGTGATATTGTAATAGGCGATTTTAAAATGAGTTGGAATTTTAATAATACAGATACATGGGCAATTGATTCTGATTCGGTAAATCAAGTAGGATGTATTCATACATCTCAAGGTCTTGAATTTGATTATGTTGGTGTTATTATAGGTAGAGATTTACGGTATGAAAATGGTAAAATTATTACTGATCTTTTTGAAAGAGCTTCTACTGACCAATCAATAAAAGGTCTAAAGGGAATGTATAAGAAAGATCCACAAAAAGCTCAAGAAATTGCTGATGAAATTATAAGAAATACATATCGCACACTTTTAACAAGAGGATCTAAAGGTTGTTATGTTTATTGTTGTGATGAAAATCTAAAAAACTATATAAAAAGCTTTATAAAAAATAATGAAAATTAAAAAATTTTTAATAGATAACCCTAATACAAATTATTAAATATAATTCTTCATTAATTGTAAAGTGAAACATATCAAGTATGCAGTAATTTAAAAGTAAAAATTTATGCAATTAATACTTGTCATCGATATATCATCGAGGACAAGTTTTTTTAATTTGACTAAATCCTAATATTATTATAAAAAGATATATACTCTATTAGTGCTTGTTTTATTTTTTATAATATGTTGGTTTAATTGACCTTATATATAGAACAATAGTTTCTGAAAAAGAAAAAA
>LFRX01000044.1:7161-7407 GCA_001512985.1 Acholeplasmatales bacterium DTU056 | reverse complement strand
AGAAAAACTATAATAGAATTAGATGGGTATGAAAAAATTATTTATGAAGAAATAAAAAAATAATCTAAATTTATAATTATTATACGCTTTATGAGTTCTTTACTTTAATTAATATCAATGTCTTAAAATATTAATTTTAGAATGGTTATAAAAATATTCTTAAAAAAATCTACTTTATTTATTGCTTTACAAAAATTGGTTTTATGTGGATTGACTACAAATTAATTAAAATATTTTTTATATCTA
>LFRX01000044.1:3732-7094 GCA_001512985.1 Acholeplasmatales bacterium DTU056 | reverse complement strand
ATATAATTTTTAATTGTTTTGATTATTCTTCACCAATTATTAATACTTCTTGCTCTAATAAAATATTAAACTCATCATATATTTTTTTTCTTATCAAATTTATTAACGAAATATAATCTTTGGCAGTTGCTTTGTTTGTGTTAATAATAAATCCTGCATGTTTTGTAGATACCATGGCATCACCTATTCTTAGACCTTGTAGTTTTGCATCTTGAATTAATTTACCCACATAATAACCTTTTGGCCTCTTAAACACACTTCCACAAGACGGATATTCTAGCGGCTGTTTTTCTAGCCGCTTTTTTGTTAATTCTAACATTTTATCTTTTATTTCCTGATAGTTTCCTTTTTGTAAGGAAAATGTTGCTGATAAAACTATTTCTTTGTTTTTTAAAATCGAACTTGAACGATAACTATAATCAAGTTCCTCTTTAGTCTTAGTAACTATTTTTCCTTCATTAGTTAATACTTCACAAGATTTTAAAACATCTTTTATTTCACTATCATATGCCCCAGCATTCATCGCTACTGCTCCGCCAATAGTTCCTGGAATACCACAGGCAAATTCAAGTCCACTTAAAGAGTGTTTAAGAGCAATAAAAGATGCCCAAATTAATTGTGCTCCTGCTTGTGTGGTGAGCTCATTGTCATTTACATTAATTTTGTTTAATTTTTTTAAAGAAACAACAAACCCTCTAATTCCCCCATCTCTAATTATTAAATTTGAACAGTTGCCAACAATGGTAAACGGGATATTATTTTCTTTTGAAAAATTATATATTGTAATTACTTCATCATAATCTTTTGGAAAAAATAAATAATCGGCTTTGCCACCAATGCGTAAATAAGCAAAGTCTTTCATTGGATAATCTTTATAATGAAAAATTTTTTGAAATTTTTCATCTAAAATAATTTTAGTCATTTATCTCACTTCCCTTGATTTACACAATTATACTATGCATCTAATAGTTGATTTGTCATTAATAGAATTTAATTGTAGTTTTATTTCATATTTTGTGGTATTATAAAAGTATCATAAGATGTTTTCACAAGTTGTATAAATCAAGGAGGATACATTATGAATCATGTTAAATTAAATTTTAAGGCTGATGAAGGATTATTAACTACTGATAGTAATTTTACAGTTAAGATTTTTAAAGATGGAGCTAAACCATATGATATGCTGCTAGGAGCACTTGGATCTTGTTTTTATGCCACATTTATGTCGATTGTTGAGAAGAAGAAATTGACATTTGATGAAGTTGATTTAGATATTAGTGGAAGAAAGCGAACTGAGGTTCCAACCACATTAGAAGATGTTAATATTAAAATGGTGATTAAAAATCCAAGTAATGAACAACAATTACTTAAAAGCGCTGAGTTAGGGGCAAAATACTGCTCAATTTACGAAACAATTTCTAAAGTAGCTAAAATAAATTTAGAAGTAATTTTTGAGTAAAAAGTCCGATTTGGACTTTTTTTACTTTAAAGGTGTCTAGTAAAATGAATTTAATTTTGTTATAATACAAATGTTTCATAATGACAAAAATGATGAAAGGATGGCAGAAATGACACGATTTAAAGTAACATTTGTAAAAGCAATTTTAGCAGGAATTGCTGTTTCAATCGGGGGTGCAATATATTTATCTTGCTCTTCAAAAACTTTAGGCGCAATTCTATTTAGTTTTGCCTTTTATTTAATTTTAAACTTTGATTATAATTTATACACTGGAAAAGTTGGCTACTTAGTTAATGAGAAACTTTCATATCTAAAATTTTTAGGAATAGTAATATTAGGGAATTTACTTGGAACTGTAATATGTGGTTTGTTATTAAGATATGCTTTTTCTAATGAAGTGGTAGATAAAGCTTATAATTTAGTTTTAAATAAATTAGAACCAAATATTATTCGGGTTTTTATTAATTCGTTTTTTTGTGGAATTTTGATGTTTATTGGAGCGGACTTTTTTAAGAAAAAAGAGGATAATTTCATTCGCACAATTACGGTCTTTTTAGTAGTGATTATTTTCATTTTAGCTAAATTTGAACATAGTGTCGCCAATATGTTTTATTTTACTGTTGGATGGGTATGGAACTTTAAATCTATTTATTATTTAATTATTATGGTTTTTGGAAATGCAATTGGGTCAATTACTTTTTGTGCATTAAATAATGTTGTAAGTAAATAATTTAAAATCATAAATTGACATTATTTTAAATAAACCATATAATGTAATTGACATTATTTTTTAATAAGGGGTATGCAATGAATAAATCAATTTTTAAACGATTTATTGAAGGTGATGAAGAAGCATTTGGCCTTGTGTATCAAGAGTTTTATCCATTAATCAAACAAATATGTTATTTTTATACTAGGGATAATTTTTTATCAGAAGATTTAGCGATGCAAACATTTACGAATGTTTGGGAAAGACGAACCAATATTCGTGATTATAAGGCTCTAAAAAAATATCTTACTACAACCGCCAAGAATTTATGTATCGACTATTCACGTAAGAAAACACGAAATCAAGTTGATGTTGTAGATCCATTTACTTTAGATACGATTGTCATACCTAAAGAAGAAAAGAAGGACATAAATGAAAGACTTCAAAAGATTGCTAAAATTCTAGATGAAGAAAGTTACCAAATGATCGTTTATAAATATCTTTATGATTTAAAACATCGGGAGATTGCGGAGATAATGAATGTGACAACAGCCGCAGTTTCTAATAAGATAAATAGAGCTTTAAAAAAGATAAAAAGTGAATTAAAGTAGAATGTTTTCATTTATAAAGTAATTGAAAAAGTTTTCAAAAGTGCTTGTAAAAAATTAAAAAAAGGTATATAATGTAGAAAAACAAGTTTAGGAGGACATTTTTTGTGAAGTTAAAAAAATTACTTACTTTATTAGTATTTGTTTTTGGTGCTGTGATTTTATCAGCCTGTGATTTTTTTAATGGTGAGAAAAAACTTGACTTATCCGCAAAAGAAAAATTTGAATTAATTCAAAGTATTGAGACAACTGAACAAGATAAGTTAACCCCAAAAGCTACTGCAGATTTTGAAATTCGAAGTGGAGAAGGAGACGAAGAATCAAGTCTTAAAGGTAGTTTGTTGATGTATGCTGAAACTGGTGATGAAGTTAATCCACTATTATATATAAATGTTGATGCATATGCTGATATTTATAATGAAAATGTAAGTAGTACGAGCCGTGAAACTGGTACTGTTAATGTAATGTTTTTCTTAGATGTTAATCATAAAGCATATCTAAATTTAGAATTGAATAGCGAATTAGATGGTAAAGAAACATCAATAACTTTCAAAGAAGTAATGGATGTTGAAAAATTCTTTGTTGA
>LFRX01000044.1:0-3684 GCA_001512985.1 Acholeplasmatales bacterium DTU056 | reverse complement strand
TTTTGACAGCGAAATAATTGATCCAAGTGTATATAATTATGACGATATTACTGGTGAAGCAAAAGCTGTATTAGATGCATTTTTAGATTTAATTACAGTTTCTGAAAAAAATAAAGAAAAAATTATTAGTTTTAAAATAACTGTTCCAGCACTTAAAAACATTGTAGAAGCAAATGCAGCTTTTTTTGAAGAAATGTCAGATATTAATGTAATATTAGAAAATATTGGTGATAGTTCATATTTTGAATATAAACTTGCTTTAAAAAACAATAAAATTACTAAAAGTGAACTTGATTTTAAACTTACATTCTTCGAAAAAGATTATAGTGGAAAAGAATTTCCAACAACTATTAAAATTAATTTTAAAACTGAAGTACAAGGCAAAAAACCTAAACTTCCAAAAAGCAGTGATTTAACTGGATATCAAGAAGTTGAAATTTTTACTATTTTAGAAGGTTTTTTAGCCGCTCCAAAATTTTAATTAAATAATTTACTTTATTAAAAAATAGTTAAAAATAAAATATTGATTAGTAAAAAAGGTAGAGATTTTTCATTCTCTACCTTTTTTAAGTAGTTATTTTTTAAAAGGAACTTTTCAAAAAAAGATAATGTTTTAATTTTAGTTACTTTTATTCCTAAAGATTTTTTTAATCGATAAAATTTAATGTTTTTTAAAATCTTATAAATATTTCTTTGAATGGTTCTATCAATTTAATTAAAAACTTATTATAGTAACGTTTAATAATTTTTCTTTAGTTAGTTGCTTTCATTAATTTTTTAACTTTTAAATTCTTAGAAAATTATTTTAAAAATTGCATATTTATGGTAATATTTGAAATAATTAAGATATAATATATATGCACCCCCTATGGGGTGGGGTAGAAAGGTGTGATATAATGAATGAAAAGAAAATCGAAGTAATAAATCTTTTAAAAACTGCTCGTGGACAAATTGACGGGATAATTAAAATGCTTGAAGAAAATCGCTATTGTGTTGATATTTCCAAGCAAATAATTGCTGTACAAGGAATATTAAAGAAAGCAAATTTATCTAATTTAGAGCATCATATTCGTACATGTGTAATTGAGTCAATTAAAGAAGGAAATGGTGAGCAAAAAATAAAAGAAGTCATTGACTTAATTGAAAAATATATCAAATAATTTTTGAGGTGAAACTTATGAAAAAAATAGATCTTTTAGTTCCGGATATGACATGCGCCTCTTGTGTTAATACAATTGAAAAACAATTAACTAGACTTGATGGAATAAAAAGCGTTAATATTAATTTTGCTTTAGGAAAAGTAAGTGTTGAATTTGATGAAGAAAAAGTTAATGAACAAATGATTATTAAAGAAATAAATAATGCTGGATATAGCGCTAGATTAGAGAATATTAAAGAGGTAAATATTTATGTTGAAGGGATGACTTGTGCGGCATGTGTTGCTTCCGTAGAAAAAGCAGTAAAAAAAGTATCTGGTGTGCAAAGTGTAAATGTAAATTTAGCCACTAAAAAAGCAAACATTACTTATGATAATACAGTAACTAATTTGAACATCATCAATCAAGCAATTAAAAATGCTGGATATATTCCTAAAAAAATTGATGCTAATATCAATCTAAAAGAGAATGGTAAAGTTTTATTAATTAAATTTATTATTGCAGTTATTTTTGCTATTCCACTATTTTATATTGCAATGGGGGGAATGTTTAATTGGCCTTTACCTAACTTCTTAAACCCGGATAATCATCCATTAACCTATAGTATAGTACAAGCCATTCTAACAATTCCTATTGTCATTGCCGGATATAAATTTTATACTATAGGCTATAAACGCTTATTTAAATTAGACCCTAATATGGATTCCTTAATTGCCATTGGCACTACCGCCGCTATTATTTACAGTATCTATTCTATTGTTCAAATAATTCAAGGAGATTATCATTTTGCTCATAATTTATATTTTGAATCGGCTGGAATTATTATTACGTTAGTAATGCTAGGTAAATATTTTGAAGAATTAAGCAAAGGAAAAACTAGTGAAGCAATTAAAAGATTAATGGATTTAACACCTAAGAAAGCGTTAATTATAAAAGATGATAAAGAAGTTTTATTACCAGTTGATGAAGTTAAAGTTAATGATATAATTATTGTAAAACCAGGGGAAAAAATTCCTGTAGATGGAATAATTATTGAAGGGTATACATCTATTGATGAGTCAATGTTAACTGGTGAAAGTATTCCAGTTGAAAAACAAGTTGGTGATACAGTCATAGGTGGTAGTTTAAATAAAAACGGTTATATTAAATTTAAAGCAACTAAAGTAGGTAAAGATACAACGATTGCTAAAATTATTAAATTAGTCGAAGATGCACAAAGTACAAAAGCACCAATTGCAAAACTTGCTGATATAATTGCTGGATATTTTGTTCCAGTAGTAATTGGAATTGCTCTTATCAGTAGTATTATTTGGTTATTAGTTAATAAAGATATTACCTTTGCTCTTACTATTTTTATTTCAGTATTAGTTATTGCCTGTCCATGTGCTTTAGGACTTGCCACCCCAACCGCAATTATGGTTGGCACAGGTAAAGGTGCTGAATATGGTATTTTAATTAAAAGTGGTGAAGCCTTAGAAGTAACTCATAAAGTACAAACTGTTATTTTAGATAAAACGGGAACTATTACAATAGGTAAACTCCAAATTACTGACGTATTAACAAAAGGAATTTCTAGTGAAGAGTTAATGAGTCTTGCTGGAAGTGCTGAACTAGGTTCTGAGCATGTGCTTGCAGAAGCAATTGTAAATTATGCAAAAGAAAATAATATTTCTCTTATCTCGCCATCTAGTTTTGAAGCAATTCCGGGTCTTGGCATAAAAGCAATTGTTAATGACAAAGAAGTTTTATTAGGCAACAGGCGTTTACTACAAGAATATGGTATAGAAAATATTTTACAACAAGAAGCTGATAAATTTTCTAGTGAAGGTAAAACTGTAATGTATGTTGCACTAAACAAACAATTAGTTGGCTTGATTTGTGCAATGGATCAAGTAAAACCAACTAGTAAACAAGCAATATTAGCCTTACAACAACTTGGGCTTGAAGTAGTAATGTTAACTGGTGATAATAATAAAACAGCACAAGCTATTGCTAGTAAATTAGGCATTAAGCGAGTATTTTCAGAAGTATTACCACATCAAAAAGCTGATATTATTGTTCAAATTAAAGGGGAAGGAAAAATTGTTGCTATGGTTGGTGATGGTATTAATGATGCTCCGGCGTTAGCGGTTGCGGATGTAGGAATTGCGATTGGCTCAGGTACAGATATAGCAATTGAATCAGCAGACATAGTTTTAATGAAAGATGATTTATTTGATGTGGTAAATGCTATTACTTTAAGCAAAAAAACAATAACAAATATCAAACAAAATTTATTCTGGGCATTTTTATATAATACCTTAGGTATACCGATTGCAGCGGGGTTGTTATATGCCTTTAATGGTCCATTACTAAATCCAATGATTGCTGCTTTGGCGATGGCCTTTAGTTCAGTATCGGTAGTATTAAATGCTTTAAGATTAAAAAGATTTAAAATAAAAAGGAGTGAATTATAATGAAAAAAGTTATTTCAATCGAAGGAATGAGTTGCAAACATTGTGCAATGCGCGTTGAAAATAGTTTAAAA
>LFRX01000056.1:229-1243 GCA_001512985.1 Acholeplasmatales bacterium DTU056 | reverse complement strand
CATACACTCAATTACTAATACGTCGGCACCTTGTCGATAGGCTTGTCTAATCATTCGTAATTGTTCACGAATATTGGCATTACCTAATCGGCGAATAGGTTTAACATTTCCATTAACATCAATAATTGTTGGATATGTTCCAGTTGTTTTTGAAAAAACTTTATATCCACATTCGCGTAGGCCAGCTTCAATTAAACGAACGGTAGTACTTTTTCCACGTGTTCCATTAACATGAATAATATATTTGAATTTTTTTAAGCGGCGATTATTCAGGATCGTTTCTAAAACAACATGTCCAATATACAATCCTGCACAAATCATCGCTATTATTTCTAATGTCATTGTTTACCTCTTTTCTTTTTTGACAATATTAAGGCTGCAAATTATATAATGACAAAAGTGCATTATCTAATTCACGATATGTTGCACACCCAACATAAGGGATATTATTTTCTTTTCCAAGGCGACATAAATATCCATCAAAATTTCCATCTTCTAGATAAATTGCTAAATCGGCAATCAAAAATGCTTCTTTAATCAAGCTATCAGAAGTTTCACCGCGACGATAAATCCCACCTAAATGAAATGTTACATAAGATAAATTTTTAGACAGTTTATATTGTCTTAACTCTTCAATTCGTTGAATTTCACCCTCGATAGTTCTATCACTATCGCCAAGACCTTTAATACTAGCCCCAACAACTAAAAAAATAACGGCATTGTCTTCGACTTGGGTTTCTTCAAAGTCAAGAACATACTCAATCACATAATTAGTGATATCATAAAAATTTAAACGTGTAACTAACATTTCGATATCAATTGACTGCCCTAAAGAAGTAATATATAACGGGCGTCCTTGAATAAAATCTACAAACTCTACTGGAAATATCTGATTACAATCATCAGGAACATATGGTTTTTTAGGTTTTTTACAACTAGTTAAAAAAAACATTATCATTATTAAAAAAAATACTTGAATTTTTTTCATTGGGACTCCTCATGTGAAAAAAATAT
>LFRX01000056.1:0-176 GCA_001512985.1 Acholeplasmatales bacterium DTU056 | reverse complement strand
ATATATTTATACCTTTTTCACAAGTTAAAGTAAGTAAGTTTAATGTAAAGTTTTAGTAAAAAGTCAAGACAAGATTTTGCTACAATTTCATAGTTTGTGTATAGATTATGTCATCTCATTGACTATAAAAATCGTTGTGCTATAATAAACTTGAGGTGGAATTTATGAGAGTATTA
>LFRX01000006.1:22408-28712 GCA_001512985.1 Acholeplasmatales bacterium DTU056 | reverse complement strand
TTTCACAATTATATGTCTACTAAGTTAGAAAATACTAACTTAATAAAGATACTTGTCACTAAAATATCTGCACTTCCCCCACAACTAATCTTATTAACTATAAACTCATCCGTTACTTTTTGAATTTGTTCTAAATTATATTCAGTAATTTGCTCAACTAAGTTTTTATAATAGTTATATTTATCTAAAGAGCCACTTCGCTTGATCATTACTGTGTCTTCACAATTTTTAATAATCTCTATTAAAGTCATTGTTAATGCTTCATTATTTAATTCAGGATATTGGTTTAACATATCCACAGCTCTTCGCACATTTGGTAAACCTAAATAGGCTTCTTTCCGTGCCCCACCGATCTTATATAGATGATATATTTTCATACCATTAGAAGTCGGCTCTTGTTTTAATTCATTTAGAAGATTTTTACTCATAAAAATAATGGTTGAATATAAATCAGAATAACGTAAATTTCTTTGTAATAAATAGCCAAAACTTATCATTACTAATCCTAGCACAAAGATTAATCCACGATAAGCGTTAATCCCACCAGTTTTGGACAACATTCTAAATTCGGAATTAATTCCAATCAGGCGACCTTTTTGAAATGCATCGTCAGGATTGTTGGCTTCAAGTCCAACAAAAAACATTTCAATTAAACCTGGAATAATAACTTCTTGGGCTTCTTTCATTAGTTCATAGTTCATATCATCATGAGAACCATTAGAATATGGTGTAACAAGCCCAAACTTCGGATGTAGATTTAATTCCAAATTTAGACTTTCGCTAAGATATTTAGTTAATTCATCACGTAAAAATTGATATAAGTTTTCTTTAATGTGACTTAATATTTCTTCTTTAGTATGTGTTTTACTGCGAATACACACAAAAACTTCGTTGTCACATAACATACATTTTCTCGATGGAATATTTAAACTTGTCCGAGATATATTTTCTTTATTTCGGTCATATAAATCCAAGTCGATTAATCTTCCAAGCGGATGAGTGTTTTCAATTTCAACTAATTTATGTTTAACTTCATAAACATTATTTTCGCGAATCTCTAATAAATAATATGGTCCATCATCTGAATTATAAAATTCGGTATTTACCACATCAAAAGTTAATTTAAGTAGTTTTTTAAAAATTCTAATTAATATATAAGCTTCTTTCCGTTGTTTAATATGTCCGGGAATATTAGCTTTTAAGCAAATTATCAAATTACTTGTTTCTTTTGCCTTTATAAGTTTTATGCGTTGTTCACGTGCTTTTAAAACCTTATCCATTTTTGTACACATCCTGAAGTTTTTGAATAGTTTTTTTTCCTTCTTCACTAGTCAAAAAATCGTAAGTTGCTTGAGGAACATATTGTTTAACATCCTCAATTTTCCCTTCTGCAAGAAGCCTTCTAATCATAGTAGCACTAATTATTTTGCCATCATGTTTTATTCTCTCAATGATGATTAAATCATCACCTAAAATTTCTTTTAATTTTTGATTATATTTATTAGTAACTAAATCTGTTTCAGTTCCAACATATCTTTTTTTAATTCCAAAAATCGTCATAAAATATTTTTTAAAGATAATAGCATCAATTTCAGCTTGTTCTAACACCTCATCAACATCCTCTTTTAAGAAATAAGTAGGAAAGGTTAAGGAGGAGACGATGTATTTTGTTGAAGGGAGGATTTTTACATTTGAAAGATGTTTTGTTGCATTTATCAGCATGTGATAACGATCTTTAAATTTAAATACTGAACGATCTTCTTCAACTAAAAACACAAGAACTTGTTGATGATTTTGACTAGCTGTCGTAATTAAATACAAATGTCCGTTAGTTGGCGGATTTGTATTAACTACAATTGATGCTATATCTTCACTTGTAAGCTTTAGATTGTTTTTTACTCTTTCTAGCGTTTCTACAATTGTCACATTACGACATTCTAATAAACTTACATTTTTGGAAGAAGCAATTAAGTTAAAGTTAAAGGATAAAAAGATGTCGACATTTTCCGGTTTTGTATAAACTTGATAATAATAAATGCTTCGATCATGAAAATAGTTAATGATATGAGAAATTAAAGTATTTCCTAAATTTTGTCCTTGATATTTAGGATTAATTGCAAAGCACTTTATAATATTTTGGGCAGCAGATATTGTTCCAATAATTTCATCATTTTCTTCAATATATACTGTATAGTTTATATCTCGATCATAGTTTAAACCGACATCTTTTAAGAACTCTTTAACTTTATTTATTTCATTTTCTAAAATTGCTTCTTTTATAATCATCTTAATCTTCCCCTAATTTATAAATGGAATCAATAATCGTTCCATCACGGTATTCAACCACACCAATTACTTTATCACTTTTTTTAATTGGTTCTGGAATACCGGTATATTGATAAGATATTTCTAATAGTTGCTCGATTGGTAGAATATTTAGTTTAGAGTTTTGTAATTTGTCAAGTAAGTCAGTTCGTTTTGGATTAATCGCTATTCCACGTTCAGTAACTAATACATCAACATCTTCGCCAGGGGTACTAATTGTTGTTAATTCTTTTTTAATGATTGGAATACGAGACTTAATTAATGGGGTAGTGATAATAGTGACATTTGCGCCTGCAGCGGTATCAGAATGACCACCAGACCCACCAATTAATAATCCTTTAGAATCAGTTGTAACATTAACGTTAAAATTTAAATCGATTTCAGTAGCCCCTAGAATAACAAAGTCTAATTTATTAACTACAACATCTTCTTCATATGGGTTAGCATATTTTGATGAAGACATTCCATAATGTTTTTTATTGACTTTATATGAACGAACTGCTTCTAAATCAAAACATTGAACATCCCATAACTCGTTAATTAATCCAGCCTCTAACATTTCCACAAAATATGCTGTAATTCCACCAGAAGCAAAACTAGCAGTTATATTTTTTTCAAGCATTATTTTTTTAACTTCACTTGCCACTGCTAATGATGTTCCTCCAGCCCCTGTTTGCAAACTAAAACCATTTTTTATTAAGCCTAATTCATTAAGTAACTGTGCAGTATTACGAGCAATTTTTAGAGCAACTGGGTCACGAGTTATTTTAGTTGTTCCTGAAACAATTCCAGATTGCTCACCAATTTTGTCAACAACTACAACGTAATCAACATATTTTTCATCTATTTCAATATAGTCTAAATTTTCAACTAAATTATCAGTAATTATTACTACTTTCTTAGCGTATTTGACATCTGGAATAGCATAACCTAACGCTCCACACGCACTTGGTCCATCAACACCATTAGCGTTACCTTTTTTATCGGCCGCCGGTGCCGCTACAAACGCTACATCAATGGATAGTTCTCCAGCTTCTATAGCCCGAGCACGGCCCCCATGGGTTTGCATAACTAATAATTCTTTTAATTTTCCTTCACTAATTGTTTTAGCAACCGGACCATTTAAATAATTTGTGTATATTTTAGTAACAGTTTGATTTTCAATTAAAGGTACTAATGGAGCATGAACTGGAAAAAGTGAACTTGGAGCAAGCGTTAGATTTTTAATTCCGCGTTTGCTCGCTTCTTGCATTACCATATTTAAGCAATAATCACCATTGCGTAAATGATGGTGGAATGAAAGAGTCATTCCATCAGTAATATTTAGTTTGTCAAATACTTCCGCAAGCGAGCCACATAATTTATTTGCATTTGATGTATATACTTCAGGTATTAGTTTGCGTTTAGATGAATTAATAATTGTTTTACTTCCTTGAAAAGGAATATATCCTCTCGGAACAAATCTATTTAATACGTTTTTCATTTCATCACCTAAATCAATCCGAATCGTTTCGCTTTATCAATTGTCTTTTTGGCGCGTTCGATAATTGGTTTGTCTACCATCTTACCATCAAGGCTAAAGACTCCTTTACCCTCTTTTTGAGCATTTTCAAAGGCTTTTAAAATTCTCAATGCTTGTTCAATTTGTTCTTTACTTGGTGAGAAGATCTTATTTACTATATCAATTTGATTTGGATGAATGCATGCTTTTGCATTCATTCCTAAACCACGGGCCTTTTGAGAGTCAGCAAGTAATCCTTCTTCATTGCGAACATCAGTAAATGGGGTATCAATAGCATCAATATTGTAAGCTCGGCAAGAAATCGCTATCATTGAACGCGCATAAAAAATTTCATCACCTGCTAATGTTCGACTAACTTCTAAATCACTTGATAAATCTTCAGCACCTAATAACAATCCATTAACACGCGGTGATGTGGCAATCTCACGTACATCTAAAATTGATGAAGCAAGTTCGATAATCGGAATAACCCCTATTTTTTTAGTCAATCCGTTTTTTTGTTCAATTTTAGATAATATTTGATCAAGTTTAATTAGGTCACGTGGATTGGCTTTTGGAAGCAAGATTGTATCAATATTATTTGATACAATTGCTTCCAAATCAGCTTGATAAAAGTCTGTATCCATTCCATTAATTCGAATAATAACTTCAATTGGTAAGCGATAACTATTTAAAAAGTTTTTAACAAGGTTGCGAGCGCTGTCTTTTTCAGAAATACTTACTGCATCTTCTAAATCAATAATTACCGCATCACTTTCAAAAACATCCGCATTTTGTAACATTGCTGGATTATTTCCAGGAATAAATAATAAACTTCTACGCATTTTTATTCATCCTTTCGATAGCGGTAATTAAACGCGCACGAATAGTGTAATCAAGTGCACCTTTATCAATACATGTTACTTCCACGTCAGTAATATTTAGTTCTTTTAAAGTGTCTTCAATAACTTTGATGATTTGCTTACCAAAATATTCTTTAACGATGCTTTCTAAATGGATTGTAATACCTGAAGATTCTTTGACTGTAATCAAGCAGTCATTACTCTCAACGCTTCCACAAGTTCCGATTTTCATTTTGCCTTCTTTCTTGAGTTAGCAAGAGCCACAACTCGATTAATTTCATTTTTAACAATCATAAATCCTTCATCAACCCCCATACCAGGTTTCGCAAGGACTTGTGTTGCATCACAAGCAATTGCGATATTTGTAGTTACTTGGGCAGAAATATTTGTTTCATTACATGTTCCCCCACAATAACTACCAATATTTTTCTCATTGCAATATAAAATAGCTTCGGCAATATTATTTACTCCACCTAGGTCAGGAGTTTTAATTTGTAACATGTGTCCAGCTTTATTATCAGCAAAATACTTAATATCTTCTAAGGTATTACACCATTCATCAGCAACAATCTCAATACTTAAATTATTTTCATCAATAAATTGAGTTAACGCTTTTAAGTAACGCATTGTGCCTTCACGATCACCAGTATCAACTGGTCCTTCAATGCGTAGTTTGAAAGGTTTAGCAGCTTTTTCAAGGCTTACTAAATAATTTTGCATTTGTTCTAAGTTATAATTAAAAGCAAGTCCAATAGTTCCATATGTATCAATATGTAAAATTGGATTATAATTTTCATTGGCACGTAATGTTTGAATTCGTTTTGTTAGCCATTTAACATATTCAAGTAAAATTTCTCCGTCAAAGCCTAATTTAGTTTCAACGTTATTTATTAAAGCATGTGGTAATACATCAGCTTCTTTAATAATCATTTTATCAGCGTTTAAATAACGATCGTCACCGCTTTGGGTGAATACTGGAATTTGACGATAAACATCATTATTAATGTTATATTCTTTACGGATTATTTCCGCCATTGTTAATTTATGAACTATAGATGTAGCATGTAATAATGCTTGAGTTAATCCATAACGAATGGCAGTATGAAGTCTTTTACCATTAACTTCTAATTTATCAAACTTTTCTGCATTTTCTCTAAAATTACTTACATCTAGACCAATTAATAATGGAACAATATTTTCTTCCATAAATGGAATAAAATCACTTGCTAAGAATAGCGGGTCACGGCCACCTGCTCCTGAATATTGAACGGCAGCACAATCGCCCAATGCTACTGAACCATCTTCTAAAATTAACTGAATAGAAATAGCTTCTCCAGCTTGACGAATTTTTGTAAATCCTTCAGTTAATGGTTCACCCATATACACAAACCCATCTAATTTAGCACCTTTTTTAATTGCTAATTGATCATCAAAATAAAATCCCGTATAAGAAGGGGTTAATATAACATCTTTAATTTTCATAGTAAATTTACTCCTTATTTTTTAAATGGTCTTCCAACTAATTGTCCTTGGCTTACCGCATAAATATCATCCACAGTTAATTGGAATGATACTTTGCGCCCTTCGGATTTAGCTCTTTCTTTAATTTTTTCAC
>LFRX01000006.1:22204-22394 GCA_001512985.1 Acholeplasmatales bacterium DTU056 | reverse complement strand
CCTTCATTATCACGTGCCGGTAACATTTTGTTAGCATTAAATCTACTAGGTGCAAATGGAATATCAATAAATCCAGCTTCGAAAGCTTTAACTGTACCTACTGCTAAATCGCCGTTACCAACTGCAAATACTTTATCTAATAGGCATTTGACTTCTTTTTTAATTTGATAAATTTCTGCTTGTAAAGCTT
>LFRX01000006.1:7481-22134 GCA_001512985.1 Acholeplasmatales bacterium DTU056 | reverse complement strand
AAACCACCCATCCATTGATGGAATACAGTAGTAATAACCATATTTTCATAACCAAATTTAGCCAAATATTCTTCAGTTTGTTCACGTAACGCGATAATAGCAGCAACGTCTTGAGTTACATTTCCGCCCATACCATAACCAACTGTAATATTTTTAACACCTTGTTCAGCCGCAAGTAATGCTTCGATAATGGCAATAGCATTTGAAATGGATGGTGGTACAAGTGTTCCTGTTAATGGTCCAAATGGTTCACGGTTAATTGAAATACCATTTTCTTCATAAAAACCAACTAAGCGGTCACAATATTGCCAATATTTAATAGTATCTTCTAATGAAACGTTTTTCGCATAAGGTAAGTTATATGAAATAGCTCCACCTTCATTTGATGTCCAACCTGAAGCATGAATAATTTCAGCAAGCAATCTAGAGTCAGGTGTTCCATGACGAGCTTGTAGTGGAACATTTACTGCTTCGTATACTTTTCTACAACCATCTACTCCATAGTTAACAGCTGGAAAACCATTTAACATTGAACGACCTTCTTTAATACTTTCTTCGATACCACGTTCAGCTTNNGCTTCTAGATATTGTAATAGTTCAATATGTTTATTTATTTCTGCAACCCCTGCACGAGGTTGAACTAATGTTCGTCCTTGATTTTTTGATTTTTCTAATACTTTGGCAAAATTTTTGCTTTCAGGAACGCTTTTTAAATATTCAATGGCACGATCCAAATTTAATTCTGGATGAGATCCAGTCTTCCAAGATGCTAAAACTTCTTCTCTAACTTTTAAAAACTCATCTAAAGTCCATTTTTTATTACGCAATTGCATTGGTTTTCATAGCTCCTTCTTCAATAACTTTTATTCTTTTTTTCATTATTCGTAAGGCTACTAATGGTTCATACAAACTTAGTAAGCCCATTGCGGATAAAATGTAATCATAATCTATCATCATCACTGGTGATGCTGGGCGAAGTTCTAGTGGATTATTACGGTCATAGCATGCAGAAAGGAGAATTTCGGATGCTTTTGGACTTTTAATGATAATTCCACCAGTGCCAATTAAATGTCCAACATCAACTAAATTTTTTCCAGTTTGAAAATATATTGTTCCTTGGGGAGTATAAACCATTTCAAGATGGCCAACATGACGTGATACCGCAACTGAAACACATTTTTTAGCAAATATCGCATCAACTTCAATATCACGGTCATTTGTCGCAATAAATTCTACATTTTCCCGGCGTTTTTGGGCTTCATATTCAATATCAATACCTTCTTTTTTGTATTGATAAATTTCCCGATTACTCATTGATTGTAAAACGCCCTCAGCGGAATAACGCATTCCTAAATCTCCTTCAACTGTTCGCTTAGCAAATGGTTCTTGTAAACCTTTTAAAACAACATCAGTTTTAGAAGGATATCCCCAACCTACTGAATAAACGTCAGTAGTCGCACCGCCGATATCAATAAGCATTAAATCTCCTAAGCCTGCTTCATCTAAATAACCTTCTGATAATAGCTGGGCAGCTTTTAACACTGCATTAGGAGTTGGTAAAATAACTTGGTCAATTTCGGATTCAATTTTTTTTATACCTTTGGCTTCGATAATGTTTTCTAAGAAAATTTTGCGAATAACTTCATTAGCACTATCAATATTTAAAACATTTAATTTTGGCATTACATTATCGCAAAAGTAGCCTTTTAACCGATATTTCTCAAAGATTAAACGAATTTCATCTTGACAAGCTTTATTTCCAGCATAAATGATTGGAACATCTACTCCATAAATACCAAGCATTTCTGCGTTATACAACACCACTTCACTATTGCCACCATCAGTACCACCAGCAAGTAACACAATATCAATATTTTTTTCTATAATTTGAGCGACCTCTAGACTAGTTAATTTGTTAGAAAAAACTAAATCAACTTTTCCACCGGCCCCCAAACATACTCGACGAGCCGCTTCAACCGTCAACTCTTCCACAAGCCCAATCGCACACATTTTTAAACCGCCAGCAGCTGATGAACAAGCAATAATTTTATCAAAAGTAATTTTTTTACCAAGTTGATCATATAGTTTTAATAAAGCTTTGTGATACCCTTCAGTAATATCAGTTGATACAGTAGTATAATGGCTAGCAGTTGCGATGATATCCTCTTTTTCTAAATCAACTGCTGTTAATTTTGTATAAGTAGATCCAAAATCAACCATTAGATAGTTTTTCATTTTATAACATCCCTAAATCTTTTTTAATATCAGGAATAACGGCCTCAATTGGTGTACCAGGAGGGTAAACGCGATTAAAGCCCATATCTTTAAATCGTTTCTCTACTTCTTTGAAATCCTGTTTTCCAACAACAATGTTCCCACCAACATATAGTAAAATATTGCCAATTCCAGCTTCAATGCATTTTTCACGCATTCCACGGCAATCTAATTCCCCATGTCCGTACAATGATGAAACTAAAATCATACTAGCGTTAGTTTCAATCGCCGCATTGATAAAATCTTCTTGTGAGGATAAGACGCCAATATTAACAACATTAAATCCTTCACGCGTTAAAGTGTATTCAATAATACGATTCCCTACAGCGTGAACGTCAGCGCCAATAACCCCAATTACGATTGTTTTCATACTTATTCCTCCTGATTTTTTATGAAAGCAATTACATAAATATTATATAATAACTAATACCAATCTACAACATAAGTGGCGTAAAAGTATTGTAAAAGTATTGTAAACATGTAAGTCTTCTTAAAATTGTTATGTCATTACTTATATATAACTTCTAACCAATATGTATAGATTAGTATTTTAAAAACAACTCATAAAATTTGTTCATTTTACAATAATACAAATGATTGAATCCAAAAATTAATACCTAATGTTTATTAAAATTTGCAAAAAAATTAAGATTATCCGAACTATAAAAATCTAAAATTCCATTATTAATTATATATGATTAGAACTATTTTCACAACCAGGAAGAAGTTAAGTTATTGTAAAATTTATGTAAATTTCACAACCCAAAAAAACCCCTTAAACAGGGGCTTTTTGATTACATCAGTGGTGATACGGCCCGTAAAAAAAAGGCCAATATTTTTTTCCAAAGTGGAATATTTTTATAATCTACAAATGTTATTTGTTTAGAATTATCAAGAATTTTTTCATAATATTTGGCTAAATCACGAACCGCTTGACTTTTATACATATAGCAAGAATTTTCATAATGTAAATATAAACTACGATAATCAAAATTTGCCGTACCGACGACTCCGACTTCACCATCACTAACTATACTTTTTGAATGTAAAAATCCCGGAATATATTGATATATTTTTACTCCATGCAATAATAATTCTTTATAATATGATTGGGTGACAATAAAAACCAACTTTTTATCCGGAATTCCCGGAGTTACAATTCGTACATCAACACCGCTCATTGCGGCATTTTTTAATGCCGTCGCCATTTCATTGTCAATAATTAAATATGGCGTTGTGATATAAACATATTTTTTGGCATTGTTAATAATATTAAGATAAGTATTTTCAGTCACTAAGTACGGAGTAAGTGGACCATCAGTAAATGGTTGAACATATCCATCGTGTTGGCAAAGTAATGTTGGTCGATATTTTTCAAAATCAACTTCCTCATCTTTTTCCAAATGCCACATTTCTAAAAAAGCTACTGTAAATGTCCAAACTGCATCGCCTTCAACCATAATTCCAGAATCTTCCCAGTACCCAAACATTCTTTTAGCATTAATGTACTCATCCGCAATATTAATCCCGCCAGTAAAAGCTACATTACCATCAATAATTGCTAATTTACGGTGATCACGGTAATTTAAAAAGGTTGATAAACGGGGACGAAAAGGATTAAAATTAACGACTTTTATTCCAGCATTTTCAATTTCTTTTTTCATTTTTCGAGTAATTCGTTTAATGCAACCAAAATCATCATACATCAAACGGACCTCAACACCACTATTAACTTTTTCTTTTAAAATATCAAAAATGCTGTTCCACATTTTCCCCGACTCAATAATAAAATATTCTAAAAAAATAAACTTTTCGGCACTTCTTAACTTTTCAAGTAAAACCACAAATAATTCTTCTCCTGAAGAAAAAAAAGTTGTTTGTGTATTTTTATAAATACTAGCACCAGTAGTATTAGTAATATATTGGGAAGTTCGTTTTATCAATTCATCTTCTATTTCATCTAAAACTTTATCTTCATTTTTTAAAAGCAAGGAAGCTGTGTTATGTTTTTGATATAGTAATTTACGACGTTTACGACCAATTTTAGCACGTCCAAATAACAAATAAAATAAGACACCTGCAAATGGAATAATTAAAACAAATATAATCCAGGAGATTTTATATGCCGGGTTAAATTCACGGTTAATGATCAATAATGCGGTAATTACACTTAAAAAATTTATTAAAAGATAGTAATAAATTCCTCCACTACTAATCCGCCATACAATATAGATTAATAAGCCTAATTGAGCCAGCAACAATAAACTCACAATAAAAAGGCGGCTCATTAAAAACTTAAATGTTCTTTTAAAAAATCCCATTTTGACCTCCGAAATTCGAAAATAAAAGCATTAGCCAGCTTTATTATAAAGCAAGAGACTAATGCTAAAGTTAACAGTTATTTATCTGTTAAATTTGTTGGCCTTGCGTGCTTTTCGGCAAGCTGGGCAGCGAACTGGTTCGTTTGTGAAACCTTTCTCTTTATAGAAAGCTTGTTCACCTTCGGTAAATAAAAACTCAGTTTTGCAATCTTTGCAAATGATTTTTTTATCTGCCATCTCTATATACCTCCTTGCATAAGATACTCGAAATGGTTTAATTCTATATTCCTTTTTTTTCACAAGAAGGTATATAGAATAAGGACCTAATTTCTAAAAGTAGTATAACACACTTCAAATTAAAAAACAACTATAATTTACTATTTTTGAACTAAAACTTTTCTTAATCTAGCAAAACGTGGAAGACCGTCTTCAAATGGATAATCTAATTCCCCTTGAATTAATGGTAAAATATAATCGATAACTTCATTTGTAACGTTACGATTTTTAATATCAATCCATTCAAGTGGGATTTTCTTTTCAACATTCGCAACTTTTTCTAAATCTAATAATTCATATGAAATTTTATAGTCACTACTAGATTCATCACGAACGAAGCATACCATTTTATCAGTATATCCACTAGTAGCATATTTAACTGCCATTTTACCAGCCATAAACGCTTCTTCTACATCACGTTTAGAAGCAATATGAGCCGCACAACGTTGTAATAAACTAAATTCAATTGGACGGACTTTAACATTTAATTTCTGATTAATAACATTAGCTAAGAATGCTGCTAGACCTCCAAGTTGAGCATGTCCAAATGAGTCTCTACTTAATGAAGTAGCATATTCAGAAATATATTTGCCGTCTTTATCTTTAATACCTTCAGAAATAGCTACTATAACTTTTCCTTGTTTTTGACTTGCTACTCGTTTGACATCTTCAACAAACTCATCTAAATCAAATGGTACCTCTGGTAAGTAAATTAAATCTGGTCCACAACCTTTTAGATTTGCTAGAGCACTAGCGGCAGTTAACCATCCGGCATTACGTCCCATAATTTCAACAACAGTCACTAATCCCGTATTATAAACGTGAGTATCTTGGTATAATTCCATCATAGTTGTAGCAACATATCTTGCGGCGCTACCAAAGCCTGGACAATGGTCAGTTCCATATAAGTCATTATCAATTGTTTTAGGAACACCAATAATTTTGCAATCATATCCAGCTTTTTGTAAGAACTTACTTACTTTATTACAAGTATCCATTGAGTCATTTCCACCGTTATAGAAGAAATAACGAATATTGTATTTTTTAAATACTTCTAAAATACGTCTATAATCAGTATCATCAACATTTGGATCTTTTAACTTATAACGTACTGAACCGAATGCGGAAGAGGGAGTATGTTTTAAAAGTTCAAGTTCATGACGTTCTTCTTGACGAATGTCAAATAAACGTTCTTCTAATATACCTTTAATTCCGTGTTCAGCTGCATAAACTTCAGTAATTAGTTCATTATCTAATGCTTCTAATAAAACACCAGCAGCACTGGCATTAATAACAGATGTTGGCCCCCCTGATTGACCGAATAAAAGCGCACCTTTTAATTGTTTCATAAGTACCTCCTTATTTTATCATTAGTGTTTCTTATAAAGTTTATTAAAAAATCAATAAAAACTATAAATTAATTTTTAATGTACTATACTTTGTATACTTTACCATAAAACTCGAAAAATATCAATTAATATTATGGAAAATTATTTTAGATTTTCATTCAAAAAAAAAAGAACAACTTATTATTTAGTTGCTCTTGTTTTTTACATTATATATGTTAAATTTAGTAATTTAAAAACTCATCAATAATTTTTTGAAGACTTTCTTTAGCATCGCCAAGATATAAAGAAACTTTTTCATAATCTTGATATAATGGATTATCTACTCCAGCATATCCTGGTTTTGTATCATAGTTACAAATAATGATATGACGAGCTTCACTAACATTTAATATCGGCATTTGATAAATTGGTGTATTAACTGCGGTGTTTGCTGCTGGGTTGATTACGTCATTTGCGCCGATAACTATTACTACATCGGTATCTTTAAATTGTGGGTTAATTTGATCAATATCTAGTAGTTTTTCATAATCAACATCTACTTCTGCTAGCAATACATTCATATGTCCTGGCATTCGTCCAGCAACAGGATGAATTCCAAATAAAACTTCTTTATTATCTTGTTCTAGCACCTCAGCTAATCTTTTGACTAGATGTTGTGATTGTGAAACAGCCATTCCATATCCAGGAACAATAACAATCTTTTGTGAGTCTTTTAAAAGTGTTATTGCTTTATTTTCAGACAATGTATTATTTGATTGATTATTTTGCAATGTTTTTATTAATTTACTAATACTTTCTTTAGCATCCCCTAATAATAAACTAACCTTAGTATTATCTTGATATAATGGATTATCTACTCCAGCATATCCAGGTTTTGTATCATAGTTACAAATAATGATATGACGAGCTTCACTAACATTTAATATCGGCATTTGATAAATTGGTGTATTAACTGCGGTGTTTGCTGCTGGGTTGATTACGTCATTTGCGCCGATAACTATTACTACATCAGTTTCCTTAAATTGCTTATTTATTACTTCTAAATCATATAAGTCTTCATAATTAATTTCAGCTTCTGCTAATAGCACATTCATATGTCCTGGCATTCGCCCAGCGACGGGATGGATTCCAAATTTAACATCTTTTCCTAATTTAATTAATTCATCATATAGTTGCTTAACAAGAAATTGGGCTTGCGATAGTGCCATTCCATATCCAGGAACAATAACTACTTTTTTAGCTTCGGCTATTTTTTGAGAATAATCCTCATTTTTTGAATAATTATTTGAATTATTAGTATCTATTTTTACTTGAGAAGTTATTATTCCTTTACTTAATAAAATGGCAACTAATGAACGATTCATCGCTTTACACATAATTTGTGTTAAAACTAGACCGCTTGCTCCAACTATTCCCCCAATTGAAACTAATAGAACATTATTAATAGCCATTCCGGCAATTGCCCCTGCAACACCACTTAGGGAGTTTAATAGAGAAATAGTAATTGGCATATCTGCGCCACCAACGCGAATTGAAAATAAATATCCAAAAATTAAACTAAATAATGAAATGATAATTACATAAATTGTTAAATATTGATTAGGTATTAATGAAAAACCTGATAAAACTAAACCAGCTATTAATATTAGAATACAAAAAATATTTATAGATTGATGAAATTTATATACAACCGGTTTTCCATCAATAATTTTGGCTAGTTTCCCCGCCGCAACCAAACTTCCAATCAATGTCACAAAACCAACAATAATAGCTAATACTGATGTTGTAAATTCGAATACTTGTGGTGAGGTATATAAAGTAACTATTCCGATGATTGCGGAAGCGGCGCCACCTAAGCCATTAAATAATGCCACTAATTCCGGCATTTGAATCATTTTAACTTTCAGAGCTAAAAAAGTGCCGATGAATGAACCAATGATAATTCCATAGCAAGTAATAATTAACGCTTCTTTAGAATTAAAAATATCAAAATATATTAAGGTTATTACAACTGCAATAACTGAAATTAATGAACTTATAAAATTCCCTAAACGAGCTTTTTCAACTTTGCTCATTAAATATATCCCTAATAAAACAATAAGTGATACTACAATGCTAATTAAATAAAACATAGTGTTAGTCATTAACATTATCATTCTTCATTCCTCTTTTTCTTAAACATTTTTAACATTCTATCTGTCACAACAAATCCACCAACTAAGTTAATGCATGATAAAATAATGGCTAAAGCCCCAATGATTGAAGCAATAACTGTATTTTTTTCATTTACCAGTATTGCTGTCATAACTAATGCCCCAATGATTGTTAGTCCACTCAAGGCATTCATTCCTGACATTAATGGCGTATGAAGTAAACTAGGTACGTTTTTAATTAAAAAATACCCTAAAATCGTACTGATAATAAAGATCAAAACCAAAATTAATGGATGCATTTTTCCTCCTTTTAAAAAGGTGACGTTTTAAGTCACCTGTTTATTCATTATTTTCCGTTCATTGCTTCTAATGTACCTTCATGAACAATTTGTCCATTATATGTAACTAAAATACCTTTAACAATTTCATCATTTAAATCTAGATTAATTTTTCCATCTTTAGTTAGATATTTAACTAAATTATAAACATTATTAGCAAACATTGTTGTAGAAGTGTTTGGAATATGACCTGGTAAGTTTTTAATTCCATTTATAATTACACCATGGCGAGTAACAATTTCTCCTGGTACTGTTAATTCACAGTTTCCTCCTTGGTCAATTGATACATCCACAATTACTGATCCTTGTTTCATTTGTTTAACCATATCTTCAGTAATTAGTATCGGAGCAACTTTTCCTGGAACTAGTGCGCTCAAGAAAATAATATCGGCTTCTTTAACCGCCTCAAGTAAAGCAACACGTTCTTGATTAAGTAATTCCTCACTTAAACTTTTGGCATATCCACCTTCGCCTATTGCTTTATCAGCAGGAATATTAGTATCAATGATTTTTGCCCCTAGACTTTTGGCTTGTTCAACAGCATCCGGACGAATATCAGCTGCATATACAACAGCTCCTAAACGTTTAGCTGTGGCAATAGCTTGTAATCCAGCAACACCTGTTCCAATAATCAATACATTTGCAGGTTTAATCATTCCAACCGCTGTAAATAATTGAGGAATAAATTTGGATAGAGAATCAGCAGCCATAATAATTCCTTTATAACCAGCACATGTACTCATTGATGTTAAAGCATCCATGTGTTGCGCACGTGAAATTCGAGGAATACCATCAAGTGTTAGTCCAGTTACTTTTTGTTTCGCAAGCAATTTTACCATCGAATGATTTGGCGGTGAAGCTGGATGTAAGAAGGTAATTATATATTGACCTTCTTTCATCATTTCTATTTCATGTTTATTTTTAGTTTGATTAAACATTGGTTCTTTAACTTTTAAAATTAAATCAACTTGAGCATATAACTCTTCAACATCATCAATAATTTTGGCCCCCGCAGAAACATAATCTTCATCTAAAAAGTGTGAGCCTAATCCTGCCCCCCTTTCTACTAAAACTTGCATACCATCAGCAACATATTTTCTAACTGTTTCAGGGGTTGCAGAGACACGATTTTCACCAGATAAGATTTCTTTTGGGATTCCTATTTTCATAATATCCTCCAATTACTATTAAGATTGTGTAAAGGTTTACACCCGCAATAATTATACAATATTTTATTAATTTTTGCTAGATGTTTTGTGGAGACAAATAAAAAACACACACTTTAATGTGTGTGTTAAATTATCGTTTATTTTAATGAATATCCACAATTTTTACAGTAGTTATCAGCCAAAAAGTTTTCTTCATTGCATTTTGAACATACAATAATTAATTTTTCACCACAATTACTACAAAATTTAGCATCAATATCATTAGAACATTTGCAACTTGGACAAATGACTTTGTTCCCTCGAATATCATGAATTGCATCTTTACTTCCACTAAGTAGATAATTTAATTTATCTTTATCGGTTGGTCTTACTTCTGTAGAAATATAACGAGCAACACTGCCAAGGAAACTATATGATAAACATACTCCTCCAGCAAAAATTAACACAAATCCTATAACAATTCTAACAAATGCTTTTTCTTTTATACCTTGAACAGGAAGCTTTGTTATATAATCATCTAAAGATAAAAAGTTTATAAATGCAATTACTGTTAAGGTAATTCCAAAAATTAAAAAATAAAACCTAGAACTCGTAATATGATTCGAACATTTTTATGTTTTTGTTGATTGACCATAATAACATCTCTTCCCTTATTTTATTAATTATTTATTAGATAATCGATGAATTTCACCAACAGGAATAGTAAACATTACTCCCGCCCAGTGAGGAGCATCTTTCAACAACTCTTTCACCTCAATAATCGTTTTTTGTAATAATTGTTCGTCTTCAATAACTGTAAAAATGGTTTTATTATACGGTTTGCTTCCTTTAAGAAGAGTTTTTAAGGAACCAAATAAAGGGATCGATTCCATTTCTTGATAAACAATTGCACTTGCCATCCCTTGACTATCAAGGATAGTAGCTCCACTCACGCCAAGTTCATAAAATTTACCCAAAATTTTATCTAAATAACTAATATCGTTTAATACGATAAACAAAACACTCATAACTTACCTCCTGGTTAATTTGTAGAAAGGTTTAAATCTGAATTTTCTAGTTTATCTAAACCGTTAATTTCTCCCGCTTTCGAAATAGCAATTTTTGAGAAAATTGGTCCACCAGTTTCATAAAACAAAATACTAAACATAATAATCGTAGTCATCCACGATACAAATTGTGGATCATACGCAAATTTTTGACTAACAATAACTAATAATCCAATAGAAATTCCACCCTGTGGTAATAAAGCTAATCCTAAATACTTTTTAACTGTTGGCTCTGCATTTACCATTTGTGCTCCAATAAAAGCACCTAAATATTTTCCAAAACCACGAGCAAAAATATACACTATTCCAACTATTCCAACATATTTAAGAATGTACAATTCTAGTTTAGCACCTGCAAGCGTAAAAAACAAAACATAAATTGGTTCACTTAGATCACTTATTGATTTGAAGACTTTTTCATGATCAGGTACTATATTAGCAACTATAGTTCCCACCGCAATATTAACTAATAATGGTGAGGCATTAATAACTTTTGCAATGCCTGCTCCTAGAAGGATAGCCGCAAGTGCAATTGGTTGTATCCCAGTTTTTCGTTTCATAAGACGTATAACAATTGTTAAAACAATACCAATCGTTATACCCACCAATAATGAACCAAATATTTCAATTGTTGGACCTAAAACCATTTCTTTAACCGACAATGGTGTAGGTGATTTTAAAATCATAGCTACTGATGATAGTATTCCAAATGTCATTATACCATAAATATCATCTAATGCAACAACTGGTAGAATAGTTTTTGTAAGCGGACCATAAGCTCTATATTGTTGCATTACTAAAAAGGTTGCGGCTGGAGCAGTGGCTGCCGACATTGATGCAATAACTAAACTAAACGCCAAGTCTTGTTTGCAAACAACATACATAAAGAAAAAGACAAGTAGAACAGCGCCTATTACTTCCATTAAAGTAATAATAACTATTTTTTTCCCTAATTTTTTAATTTCCCTATATATGAATTCGCTGCCAATACTAAACGCGATAATAGATAATGCCAGTTCACTAATTATATCATATTTAACTACTTCAAAGTATGATTCAAATATTTTAAATATTGATGGCCCAATCAATACTCCAGCTACTAAATACCCTGATACTTTCGGTAATGTTAATCTTTCTGCAATCTTCCCCCCGATAATCCCCGCAATTAAAGCAATACTGATTGTTAGCATAACTCCCATAAAAAATTACCTCCCTGTTTTGTGTCATTTGATTTATCGGTATTCAAAAAAATAAAAAAAGCCCATATACCACTTTCGTGATAATATGTGCTTGGTTGTCTCCTATGAGGTTAGCTGACGGGTTCGGGTCCCAAGAAACCCTACTTGATTACATCAAGATTCACCCCGAAAAATTGGGTCCCCCACTATTCATACAAATATTCGGAGAAATTGCATTTTATTATAGCACTTTATTATTAAATAGTCAATAATTTTTCGGTTAAGCAAACGTTTTACTCTAACAAAAAATTAAAGCATATTTCACATATTAATTATCTAGTTTGTAAGTATGATTATTAAAAATTGGGATATAAAAAATGGTAAAAGTAACAACTTCTACCATTTTTTTAATTATCATTTATTAAAAAAACTTGGCTCGTGCTTGTTCTTTAATCTCACGACTCGCCGTAAATGGAATACGCGTTGTATAACCGGATCTCGCGGCAACAATCATTTTAGTTGGCCATGCAAAAATATCTTGATTCCATCTTAGAACGGTGTCATTGTATAATTCTCTTGCGGCAGTAATTTCTTTTTGTAAATAAGCATTTTGTTGCATAGCGTCCATTAAAAGTTTATGAGATTTTAATTCTGGATAAGCTTCAATAGCAACATTAATACTACGCATTGCTTGATCAAGTCTACCGGCAACCTCATTTCGATTTTCATCATTTGGATGTAATCCGGAACGAAATGCCGCAACAGTTGTCATAACTTCTTTATCTAGTTCCATCGCCTTTTCTACAATTCCAACGGCATTGGTTAAAATAACAACTCGTTGTTCTAAATAGTTATCAATTTGTGACGCATTATGCTGAATTCGTTGTTGTAACTGTTGGAAATAGTTTTTCGCTTTAATCTTCATTAATAAAAAGATTAATCCTGGAATAATTGCTAACAGCCATAACACAATTTCAAAAATAGTTGAACCAATACCAACTTTAACAGGTATTTGCTTTTCAATGACATTAATGTCACGACCTTGTTCATTAACTGGACCAGTTAATTCGTCTAATTCATTTGGCATCTAAAAATTCCTCCTATTCTTTTATAGATTCGCTTAATAAATAAGCAATAATAGAACCTTTTTGATAAATTTCTTTTTCAAGAAGTTTTTTATTATTTTTTAATTCATCTATAAACTTACGAATTTTTTCAGCAGTAGACATTTCTTCTTCTTTAATATGTTTAATTTCAATAGTACTCGTTTTTTCGACTGGAATATATTCTATCCATTCAACAGGAATACTATGATATTCTCCATCATCACCTAATTCTGTGACATAATCAACACGAGCAACGGTACGATATCCATACGCCGTAATTTCCACTATATCACTCTCAAGATTCTTCTTCACAATTTTTGTTTTTAAAATATTTTTAGTAGAACTTAACGGATGAATTAACTCATTTATTGACATATTATTAGCTACATATTCATGCTCATAGTAACTCAAATTACTATTATGGGTTGATTCTTCATAAATAAAATCTTGAGATTTTGTTTGTTGATATAGCGGAATTGCTAATATCGGCGCAAAAGCAAAATATATTTGTCTAAACATTTCTACATGATAACTAATAAATCTATTTTCTACTTCTTTATAATCATTACTCCAAAAATATTTTGGATTAATTGTTAACTCAAATTTTTTTAAATGTTTCGGATAAAGATAATTTATTTTGTGATCTTTAACAAAATTAAATTCATCGCCATAACCATATTCTTTATCTTTCATTAACGCTAATAACTGTTTACGAGCAAGGGGTGTAAATAATAATCGGAATTGGACTTCATTATTACGATTTTGTGCCCCAAATAACACTTCAAATTCCGGATGTCCCATTACAGTATAATTGTTACCTTTAGCTATCGCTTTTTGTGATTTTTTTTCAAGATTTTTAATCTCACGGGAAACTCTCCGTTCTATTTCTTTTTCACTCATCTCTTCAACATCAGTCTCAGTACGGCTGAAGCATAAATCTGGTGCAGCATCATTTGCATATACAAGATATTTATCGTGATAATAATATGGACATGGTTTTGTAACACTAGCTGTAAGAGTTTCACTTCTAGTAACGGTTTTATATTCACCATCTTCATATTCTTCTTCTTCCCAAGTAATCGTTATTGAACCATAGTATGTTTTTGTTCCAAGATGATGAACTAAATCTTCTGAAATATAGAATGGATTACCATTAATTTCGCCAGAACGAACATATAGTTTCGAACGATTTTTATTGTTTTTAGGTTTATAATCATAGTTTTGGACAAACTGTTCTAAACGTTTGCGTTCAAAAACTGAATCAAACTTTATTAATGGTAAAGTTTGCATACACAATTTAAAACCTAGATCTTCATCTAAATACTTTTGATATATTAAATCATTCAACGGTTGTACTTGTTGCCATGATTGATTTGTTAAATCGTCGATTACACTTTGAAGTTTTGTAGTAATATTTTTGTATGATTTAATTTTCGGAGAAAT
>LFRX01000006.1:2793-7431 GCA_001512985.1 Acholeplasmatales bacterium DTU056 | reverse complement strand
ACCGTTAAAAAAGTCTCTAAGGATTATAAATTCGATCCCAAAAATAATAATAATTAAGAAGATAAGTACCCCTTTGTAAAAATTAAGTTTAGAAATTTCCTTATTTATGTGATTTTTTTCAGTTTCTTTTTTTTGAAGTTGATTAATCGTTTCTTGATTTTCCTCAATGTTAATCTTAGCATCTTCAACTAGTTTTTGAAAATATTTTTTTACATTATCCAAATGCAATTGTTTATACTTATTTTTATATTCATCAAGGGGTTCGAAAACATATTCTAATCCTTCTTTGCCCATTGCATACTCCTAATTAGAATTTGTTTGATTATATTCATTAACTAAATTATAACATTATTTTACAATAAAAATCAATTAAAAACTTAAAGCAAATTTATTAAAATTAAAATCCTTCATATATTAACCAAAAATAATATATGAAGGATTGTGTTTTTTAATTAATTAATTTCTTCAATTGTATATTGAAAGTATATTAAATCACATTTTTCTAATAATTGTTTTAATTTATCAATATTATGCACAGGGGTTAAAAATTTAACATTTTGACACCAACTAAAAGCATGATCTTCAATTAAATCAACACTTTCATAAATAATAACTTCATTAATATTATTATTAGCATAAAAAGCCCATTTACCAATAGTTTTTACTCGATTTGATAAAGTAATTTTTACTAATCCTTTACATTGTTCAAAGGCACTCTCATATATATTTATCGCATCTATTTCGGATATTGATAAGTTTTGACGTTTTGAAATCCAGAAGTTTTGATGCTAATAATGGAATTTGGAAAATTAATTGTTTTTAAATTATAGCAATCTTTGAAAGCCTCTTCCTCGATTGAAATAATTGAATTAGGCAAATGAACAACTGTAATATTTTCATTTCTTAAAAAAGCCTGCTTACCTATGTGTGTAACCAAATATCCTTGATAATATTTTGGAATAGAAATTTCTTTACTTGTTCCTTCATAACCGATAACAAAATACTCTTCTTCAATTAACTCAAATATTAATCCTTTTGTATACTGTTCCCATTTGCAATAAATAGTAGTATCTTCANNTTTTTCTAAAATAGGTAATTCTATAGTTTGATTAGGTAAGATGAAAATTGATTCAATTACTTTTTCATCATTTTTTAATGTAATCGTAATTTTTTCTTCTTCTCTTTCTTCTTCTTGTTGGTCATTATCATTAGGTAGTTCATTAAAATGATTACTATTACAACTTGTTAAAAGAAAAAGCAAAACAAAAAATAAACATATTATTACTTTTTTAATCATATTTATCACCCAACTACTGGTAATTTTTTTATAAATTCATACAAATCAAGATAATTACCAGATTTATATTGTGTAATATCTTTATTAGTTGGATTAATTAAACACTCCGTTAATAAAAAAGTATCCATCCCCAACTTTTCTACAATCATATCCTCTTCAACACTATTACCAATCATTAAAACATTTTGAGCTTCTAAATTGTGTTTTTGTAATAATTCAATATAGTAATTAATATTTGGTTTAGAAAAACGAGAGTTTTCAAAAGTTGTAATATAACTAAAATCCAAAGGACTTAATCCTGCCCAATTGATCCGTTTATAAGTTGCTATCTTAGGAAATAAAGGATTAGTTGCTAATATAAGTTTATAACCTTTTTCCTTTACAATTTGAATAATTTGCTTAACATATGGGCTTTGCTCTGATGTTATTTTAACATTTTCAAAATTTGTTTCATAAAAATTTATAAACTCATTTTCTAATAAAGAATATTCTAATTTTGTAATACTTGTAAATACTTTAGCAAAAACTTCTTCATTAGTAATCTGACCATCATTTTTAAACATTGCTTCAATAGCTAAATAAACTGCTTTAATGATTAGTTCTTTGGGATAATTTTTCTTATCTAAAAATTTGCCTAATTCATAAAAATATACTCTAATAAATTCATCTTGATCAAGAGGTAATAACGTCCCATCTAAGTCAAAAAAGATTGTCTTAATCATCATACCATCCTCGCCTTTCATTTTGACACTATGGTGATTATATCATAAATTGATTATAAATAAAATAAAAAGATGTTCTGAACGAACATCTTTTTAGTAGAATAATTTTTTAAAATTATTCTTTACCCATAATAAATAAGTTAATTACTAATAACAATAAGACTGCACCGACTAAAGCTAGAATTAAGCCACCAATACTAAAAGTAGTAATATGACCCCAACCTAGTAATGAAGCAATCCAGCCTCCGATTAATGAACCAATTAAACCAACAATGATGTTAGCTGGAACACCCATTCTAGAATTGTTTTTAGTAATGATGCTAGCTAGCCAGCCAATCACACCACCGACGACAATCCATAAGATAACATACATTGGACATGTCTCCTTTTTTTTTGATATATTAGGTAATTTAATTATTACCTAATATATTGTTCCCCAAAAGAGACAAATAATGATAAAAATTTTATTTTGTTTTTGCAAATCCTTTTTTGAAATATGATTTAATACGTGTTAATAATTTGGTTTGTTCAAAACTTAAAATAGCAACACGATAAACTGGAGTAATAATATAAGTAATTATAACCAAAAACGCAATTAAAATTACTAGAGAAATAACAGTTTCTATGATTGTTAAACTACCAATTGTAAAGGCGATTGGCGCAACAATCGGACTAAAAAATGGAATAAAAGACATTAATTTTAGGAAAGATGTTGCATTAAACATTGGGGCAAACATTCCAATATAAAATCCTGCTAGTAATACTAACATAACTGGAGTTTGGAATTGTTGATAATCTTCTTGTGTTGTAGCCATTGAAGCAAATAATGACGCTAAAACTAAATATAATAACGTTCCCACAATTACAAATAATATAGCGAAAAGTAAAGCCAATGGCCAATTAGGTATCATTTCCGCAAGCACTTGTAATAATGATGGTGTCTCTTCACCAATTGCTTCAGCCGGAAATGCTCTACCAACTAAACCAGATAAAAGACCGTATACAATTAATAATCCGCCTTGAATAATTATAAATAAAATACTAGCAACTATTTTTGAAAAGAAATGCATTCGTGCGGGAACACTGGAAATAATAATTTCGATTGCTTTTGTTGATTTTTCTTCAATGATATCAACACCTACAAATTGAATTGCGAAAACGATTAAGATGAATAATGGTAATACTAAGAAAGTGGACATCGAATTTAAAAATGCTGGGTTAGTACCACCTTCATCGCCAGTGCTTGGTGCTTCGCCATAATTAAAAATTGGGCGTTGATAGTCATTAAGTTTATACCTAATTAAAATGATTTCAATTTCTCTTTCTAAAATAGTATTTAAACTTTCATATTTGTTATACATGTTAATTACTGGTTCGTTAATCGTTCCAGTAAAATGAATTAAAATATGTTTAGTATCATCATTCCAAAAATTATCAATTGTTATATCATCTTTAGAAATTTCAGTAATATTAAAAACTTTATTTGCTTGATCAGGATTTAATTTTGCATCAAGTTCATCTGTAATTTTTACTGTTTGTGATTGAGTTAATTCATCAATAACATATAAATTAATCACTTCAATTTTTGGTTCATCATCAATCTTATCAGAAGTAAAGAAGCTAATGATACGAGGTAAATTAACCACGGCTATCAATAAGATAGCAATTATAATATTCGAAATAATAAATGCTTTACGTGCAACACGTTTTTTTAAACCATGAGTTACTAAAAAACTAAATTTTTTCATCTAACTTCCCTACCTTAGCTACAAATATTTCACTTAAACTTGCCATTTCCACATCATATTTTTTTATATTTTTGCAAGTTGAAACATATCTAAATACCTCTTCAGCAACCTCTTCACTTTCAATTTTTACAATGACTTCTTTTGCATTTTGTTTGACACTTAAAACGCCTTTAATATTACGTAAAACATCTAAATCAACATCACCAATAATTTTAATTTTTTGACGTTTAAAATCACGTTTAATATCATTAATATGTCCACTAATTACAACATGACCACGTTCTAAAATAACAATTTGTTCACAAAAAGATTCAACATAATCCAATTGATGTGAAGAAAAGACAATCATTGATCCTTGTTTTTGAAAATCACGAATTGCTTCTTCAAATAATTGTGTATTAATTGGATCAAGTCCACTAAATGGCTCATCAAGTAGTAATAATTTCGGGTTGTTAATTACTGCAGAAATAAATTGAATTTTTTGTTGGTTACCTTTTGATAATTCTTTAATTTTTTTATCTTTGTATTCAGTAATACCAAATCGTTCTAACCAATAATCAAGACGTTTTAAAATAACATCAGGTGATAAATCTTTTAAACGTCCTAAAAACAAAATTAAATCTTTAACTGTATATTTTGTTAATAAAGAACGTTCTTCAATCATATATCCTATTTCATTAACGTTATGATATCCTACTTTTTCTCCAAAGTATAAAACTTCTCCCCTTGATGGTTCAAGTAATCCCATTATCATACGGAAAGTTGTTGTTTTACCGGCACCATTTGTTCCAAGTAAACCAAATATTTCACCTGGAGAAATTGTAAAACTTAAATCATGGACGGCTATAAAATCTCCGTACTTCATTTGAAC
>LFRX01000006.1:0-2750 GCA_001512985.1 Acholeplasmatales bacterium DTU056 | reverse complement strand
TTCTTCCTGTTCATTTGATTCGCTAGTTATGCTTTCACTTCCTTCAAGTGCTTCATCAACAATCACACTAGTATCTTTAACAGCAAAAACAACACTTTCCGGATCAGTTAAAATTGTAACATTTTCGGGAACGATTAAATCTTTAACATAAATTACATCTCCGACTTGTAGTTTGGAAACATCAATATCGATACTTGCAATGGCGTTTTCTACAGTATATTCAGCTTCAATTTCTGAAGTAACAAGTTCAATAAAAGTAGATCCCTTTTCTATTTGGTCACGTCCTATTAGATTAATTGCTACTTTAGCTTTGATCAATGAGTCAGTAGAAATACGCATTAAGTCAAAATGAATCATTTTTTTGGAATTAAACATATCAAATTGAACGTCCTTAATATAAGCCTGATATTCATTACCATTTAGTTTTACTGTAAATGGTAAATTCATACGGTAGGTTTGAAACGTTTTTTTCAAATTTGGTTCATCCACTTTAATAGTATATGGACCAAACCCCCGCCCATAAAATACACCAGGAACTTGTTTATTTCGTCTAACAACTTTAGGCGATTCCGTTCTTAGTTCTAATAACATCGATACCGAACCCCTTTCATTGTGATTTTAACAATTTATATTATATCACATATGAGGGATTTTGTCTAATCAAGTAAAATGTGTTACTTAAAGAATATTTCCTTAATTATTTTACATACACCATCTTCGTTATTGGATTTTGCAATAATGTCAGCGTGTTTTTTGATATCTAAAGGAGCATTTTCCATCGCAATTTTTAATCCTGCTTTTTCAAACATTGATAAATCATTATAACTATCGCCAATTACAATAGTCTCATTTGGCGATATTGAATATTTATTTTGAATAATTTCTAAGGCAATTCCTTTAGACGTTTTACTATTAACTATTTCTAAATAATTAGCACTTGATGGATAAAAGTCAAGACTTAAAAATTGCATTTGTTGTAATTTGTGTTGTAAAGTAATAATCTTATCTTCTTCAGCCGTTACTAATATTTTATGGATACCAAGTTGGCTGATTGGCGTAAAGTCAGTGACAATATTAGCGACTGTTTCATAGCGATTAGCATAGGAAATTATTTCTGGTGAAAGTTTTGATGAATAGACTTCATGTTTTTTCCACACCACAAATGAATAATTTTCATCATTAAGTAATGAAATAACTTTCAAAGCATCATTTGGTTCGAGAGTTTGTTCAAATACATTTTCGTTGCTTTTAGAAGTAATAATTAAAGCCCCATTAAAACAAATACACGGGATGTCAAAGGAAAACTCCTCAATAATCCTCCTTATTCCTCGAGGAGCTCTTCCTGTTGCCACCGCAAATAACACTTTTTTATCATATAATTTTTTAATTGCATCTATTGTTTCTACGCTAATATGTTTTTTGTCATCTAAAAGGGTTCCATCTAAATCGGTAACAAATAATCGATAATTCATTTTTCTTCTCCTAATTAGCCTTAAAATTATAAACTGGTTTTATAATTTGCAGTACTTCCACAGTATCTTGAATATTTTCTAAAATTTCTTCCATTGGTTTATAGACAAATGGAGCCTCATCTAATGTGTCTTTACTAATCGAAGTTGTATAAATACCTTCCATTACCCGTTCAAATTTTTCTAAACTTAAAACTTGTTTTGCTTGGCGGCGTGAAATTATTCGTCCTGCTCCATGAGGAGCACTATAATTATATTCTTTGTTTCCTTTCCCAATTGCAATTATACTACCATCTTTCATATTGATTGGAATCAATACTCGTTCGCCGCGATAAGCACTAATTGCTCCTTTTCGGAGAATCATATCTTTTAAGTTAATATAATTGTGAATAGTTTCAAAATGATCTAAATTTTTAATCGATAAATTTAAATAATTTAAAATTTTTTTTGCCATTCGATAACGGTTTTCGGAAGCATATTGTTGACAAATATTCATATCATGAAGATAGTCTTGGTAATCTTTTCCTTCTAAATAACATAAGTCTTTAGGAATTAATGATGGAATATTACGTTTTAAATATTGCTGCTCAATATATTTTTTTGCTTTGCGTTGATAATATTGAGCCACTTGATGACCTAAATGACGAGAACCGCTATGAATAATTAAATATTTATTATCAAAGTCATCGACTCCAATTTCAATAAAATGATTGCCACTACCTAAAGTTCCAACACTTTGGAAATAATATTCAGGTCTATCTAGTTCATCAAAACATTTCATTTTCTTTATATTGACATCTAAAGGTTGAACTTTTGAATGAACTTTTAATCCAGCAGGGATATTTTGACGAATAAAATTATCTAAATTTTTGTAAATAATATCGATTTTTCCTAATTTAATTGTTAACATTCCACAACCAATATCAACTCCAACTAAATTAGGCACGATTTTATCAGTAATAGTCATTGTCGTACCAATTACGCACCCAATTCCTGCATGACAATCAGGCATTATTCGAATAATACTATTTTTAACAAATTCTTGATCTAATAAATGTTTAATTTGCGTCTTAGTTTCACTATCAATATTATTTGCATAAACAACGGCTTCATTAAAACGCCCTTTAATTACAAACATTTCCATCTCCTTTTCACATAAATAAAGGGGAAGTTAATTAACTTTTCCTTTTTATTATTTTAAATTTAATCATTAAAAAAAGATAAAGACTATTACACATCCCAAGAAACGCCCCTAACATCCCAATATAATTACCATCACTT
>LFRX01000023.1:22050-26877 GCA_001512985.1 Acholeplasmatales bacterium DTU056 | reverse complement strand
CGCATGACTAACCGTTTAGCATTTTTTATTTGCCAAGAGCTTACCAAGCTAACTAGTCTAACTTCTGTAGCTAAAGTGGCCAACGTCTCTGTTTCTACTGTTATTCGTATCTTTAATCATGTTAATTATGGTACTCCTACACTACCTAAGGTTCTATGTATTGATGAGTTTAAGGGGAATCATGCACCTCCTTTGATTGTTATGGTGCTTTTTGAAACCTCCTTTCTTCTAAAAGTTTACAAGCTCGTCTTCATCATTTTCATCAACTTTCCACCACTCTTTTATATCTTCGATACTCCGATCTTTAGCCTGGATCAGCCAACTCCAATCACGATATAATTCCTCTTCTTTTGTGTAGAATCTACAACTTATCGTATCAAACCTGATTGCGAAAAACCTTTGGTAGCATTGTATCCCCCTAGTTTTCAGAACAAAAAGAATTGTATCGGGTGCAAACTCAACTTCCTCACCCTTTTTTTTCATTTTTTCCAAATACTTTTCCTTTTCGTCTTCATCTAGTTTGTTTACAGAAAACCCCATATCGACCAAATTAGGAACCTTGCTTGTGCCTAAGACTTGGGTTATATCTGTGACGGGAGCTGGACGCCCTCCTATTATCTCAGGTTTCCTAGGATGAGCTACTAAGTGCATTACAACTTCTTCACCCTCTTTCTTAGTAAACTCCTTGAGATCTAATACAAATCTTTCTTGTTTTTCCCATTCATCTTTACCCTGAATTTTTTCTTGCGCTGTAATTGTCATTAGATTATCAATTACAAAATACCTAACACCTGCTTTTTTTGCACCTTGCATCACCTCAAATATGTTTATATAGTTGTCATCATAGTCGTTTAGGCATCTTAGATACAACCTACCATCTAGCCAGTTAATGATATTTTTAATGTCTTCGCCATCAACATAATTTTCTTCGTACCCAGTTCTGTGTCTGAAAGTCTTGACATATTCAGGCCCTAACAGAACTCTCGCAAGCATAGTTAAGCATTCGTTTCTTGATTGTTCGCCTGCATACCAAAAAACCTTTTCTCCGTCTAAGAGCGCAGCTACTATTTCCTGAACCAAAAAACTCGTTTTCCCATGACCTGTATTGCCTGTCCACAAATACAACTTACCAGGAAGGTAACCATTGATCCCTTCATTCAAAACTTCTAAACTACTTAGAACTGGCTTGTTTTCTTCTGGACTATATATTTTCATGTTTTTAAAATCCGTTATACCCCTGATCATTTTCATCTCTCCTCCTCTTCTTCAAATAGGTAATCAATTATTGACACATAAGTCGGTTTTACACATGTGGTATTTTCAAATTGATCACCGGAAGGATGCTCTCTTAGTTTTATGGCCAATTTGTTGGCTTGTGTTTTAAAAATTCCTATCGTGAAGCCAGCTTGTTCTACCCAGTCATCGTTTTCAGATAAAAACAAATCGATCATTTCTTTGAGCATTTCTGGGCCATATGTTTGCAACAAATCTTTCATAAGTTTCGCCTCTTTCGCCCAATTTGCACTATATTTTATTCCAAGCTTTTCTTGAAACTTTTCCGCAAAGTATTTCACTGCATCTTTGCCGTTTTTGATTACTTCATCTGCGTTTTCAATCTCATCAGTCTCATCAGTCTTTTCGATAAACTCGCCTGATCTTACCCCTGTATTAACTAGACTCTTTGTTCTTTGAGTTCTTTTCTTTTGTTTTTGACTTGCTATATCATCTTTATTTTTCTTATCATTATTTACATTCTTGATCGTGTCCATTTGTTGTTCATTTGCTGTTGATTTGTTGTCAGATTTGCTGTCGGATTTTTCATCTTGAGACTGATAAAAGCCCCAATTTACAATGGTTACAACGGAAAATTTGTTGTTGGATTTGATGTTGATGCAATTTTCGGATTCGAGTAATTTCAAATAATCCCATGCTGTCGAGGGTGCCATAGCCAATTCAGCCGCTGCCGCATGCCTCCCTGTCACAAACTGCCCCTCTTTCAGCTCAACCTTCTGCCTCCCTACAACTTGCGTTCTTTCTGTATGCGACGCTTTCAAAAGACACCAAACCCAAATTTTTAGTAATTTTTCATTTTGAAAAACATGACTATTGAGTAACTGTCTATGCAATTTAATCCACCCTTGTGAATACATATCTATTTCCTCCTTACATCGTCATTTTGTTGATTGTATCTATGTATAATTCCCCCAGGAGGAAGGGGGGAAAATTAGAATGCTGTTGAGCTGCGGTAAATTTTGCAATATTTATTCTTCTTTTTTGATATATTTTTGCACTAGCTCTTTTAGCTCTGGGAAATATCCTCCGCCACTCCAAAGCGTTTCTAGAATCCTGAAAATAAATTCGTCTTCGTCGATATCTTCCTCGTCTTCATAAAGAAGTTTTGGCTTTACATTCTCACCAAATTCGTGGACCCAATTTTTTGCTATATCCCAAGCTATCTTGACTGCTACTTTGTGAGCCTCTTCGAGCGTATCGACAACCTTTCCACCCTCATCCGCAAAGCAAACTGCCCAGCGTCCGTCTCTTAATTTTGCGATCACGCCTATGTTGTCGTTCCCATCCTCAGAAAAGAACTCTTCCTCATCGGCGGCGCCCTTCCTAATCTCAAGAAAATCTCCCCAACCGATATTTTTGCTCATAAAAACCCTCCTGTTCAATTTTTTTGCCGCTCCTAGGCGGCTATGTATGTGCTACGAACGCTGCTGTGATGCTTTCTGTGGGGACGCTAGGCTCGCTGTTCGCCCCGGCACTCACACTTCCCGGGCCTCACGGCTCCGGTGCCACGTCCGCCCTCTTCAGGGCCTCTTATTTTGTTTTGATATGTACAAAACAAAAACCCGGAACTTATGCAAAAACGCAAAATATCTTTGCGTACTCGCATAAATTCCGGGTATTCAGCCCCCAGCGCATTCTTCTCATTGGACCCCCGTGGTCCTCGAAGTAGCGTCCGCCCTGGGTTCGGCCCGGTTTCGTTGCTTTAGCGGCTAGCTCCACCGTGCCGAAAAATTTATTTACTTATCTCTTTCACTTATATTTTAACATATTGAGCTCTAGAAGTCAAGGGTTCTATTTATTTTTTTCTTTGTCATCACTTTCTTCGATGTAACGATCTATCGCTTCTTCACAAATGTCTTGAAAAGTTCTTCCTTTCCCTTCTAACAGCATCTTTACTTTTGCTTTTTGCCACTTTTCTTCGTCAATGCGTATAGTCAAGCTTTTTATTTTTTCCATTTTCCTCCCTCCTGCCAATTTCATTATACAATCTAGAGCTCATGATGTCAATAGCTCAAATATTGCAATTTTGTTACAAAAAAGTTAAAATCCCGCTCTTTTTGAGCGGGAAAATTGATATGTATTTTCTTGTGTCTACTCATACGATATGCGAATGGCGATTCGCACCTCCAACTCTGAAACAGGCACTTTGTTGCGAAAATCAGGACCGTTTTTTGTAAACTGGTAGGCTTCCGTAACCCTTGAAAAATGGGCAATCTCTACTATTTTTTCTTTTGTATCCACGTTACGCACTCAACATGTGCAGTTTGACTAAATAAGTCAAAAGGAACAACCTTTTCAACACGATAATAGTCTTTTAGAACCTTTAAATCACGAGCCAGTGTTGAAACATTACATGAAACATATACAATTTTTGGAATTTTTGTTTCGATTATTCTTTCCAAAAAAGTTTGTTCACATCCTTTGCGGGGTGGGTCAACAACTATTCCACTAACATTGTCTAAATTCATTTTGTATATTTCTTCTTCCGATTTCCCTAAAATAAATTCCGAATTATCCATCATATTCAATCTCTTATTACGATTAGCACTATCGATAGCCTCTTTAACAATCTCAATTCCATAAACTTTTTTAGCATACTTAGCTAACAAAAGACTTATTGTTCCCACTCCACAAAAAGCATCAATATACACATCATCTTTTGTTGGTTTAAGTAAATCAATTACTGTTTGATACATTTTTAGAGTTTGCTTATAGTTTACTTGTAAAAATGATTGGTGATTAATTAGGAACTTTAAACCTAAAATTTCTTCTATCAATTCATCTTTACCGAAAATAACTCTATATTTTGTTCCTAAGATAACATTAGTTTTTGCTAGATTTATATTGTGAACAATTGAAACGATCTCTGGAAAAGTATTAGTTAGTTTTTTAATTAGTTTTTGTTCACTTGGAAGATCTATTGAGTTTGTAACAATAGTTACCATATATTGATTAAATGAATTACTTCGAATCATTACATGACGTAAAATTCCTTCGTGAGTTTGTTCATTATATATTGAAATATTATTTTCCTTAGCAAAATCCCGAATAAATTTTACAATTTCAGTTGAACATTTTGGTTGAATATAACATTCATTAAAAGGAATAATTTCATGACTATTCTTTTTATAAAATCCACACACAACTTGATTTTTGATTTTTCCAAACGGAACTTGTACTTTATTACGATAATAATAAGGTTCGTCCATTCCAACTACATCACAAACTTCAATATCATTCAATCCAGCAATACGAGTCAAAGCATCAATTACTAATTGTTTTTTAAATTGTAGTTGATACTGGTAGTTATAGTGCATTATTTCACACCCCCCGCAAAGCCCAAAAATCGGACAAAGGGGTTTTATCCGATATTTTGAAGGGGTAATAATTTGTTTTATTTTGCCAAACATATAATTTTTATACACTTTCGTGATTTTAATTTCTAATACGTCTTCTACTACTCCTCCGGGAACAAAAACCACTAAGTCATTTATTCGAGCGACACCATCACCTTCATGATTTTGGGATGTAATT
>LFRX01000023.1:0-22018 GCA_001512985.1 Acholeplasmatales bacterium DTU056 | reverse complement strand
ATTATTCCTGCAAGTAAGATAAGACCGATAAATATTTTTAAAAACCAATTGTTCATTTTAGGATGTAATTTTTCAGATTGAAATAATAAAATATATAGCATATACACACATGATGCAATTATGACATAAACAAAAAAATTGCGTAAGTATATCCACATAGTCNNCTTGCTTAAATACGAAAAAGTTATATTTATATTGTACGATAGGCAGATTATTTTTAGAATTTTTAAGTGTTATTAGGATCAAAAAAATATTATTTTTTACAAAGTTATGCCAATCAATATTATTATAATTTTCGCAAATAACTCCATATCCAATATTTCTATGAATAAAAAATAGATCTAAATTAAAAATAATATTATTATTTTTTAGAATAGGAAAAAGATAGATTTGATCATTTAATAATTGTTTAAACGCATAATATGTCAAATAGCAAAGCCAAATTCGATTATCACTTAAAAATAACGCTACTTCTTCATCATAAAAGGTTAAAGAAATTAATTCTGAATCCTTAGTTACTTTTTTTATCATGTTCATTTTTAGTAAATTATCAACTAATTTATCTATAGTTTGTCTTAATGAATTTGATATCTTTAATAAAGAAAAAGTTATATAATTTTTATGGTAATTTATGATTTTTTTATCATTTATAATCTTTTGAGTATAGTGATACCAAATTAAAGGATAACTAGTGATAAAATCACATAACTTACAAATAATCATATCATCTATAGACTTTTTTTCATAGATATGAAAATTAGATGTTATCAAAACTTTCACCCATTAAAATAATATAATTTCAAAGATGGTTTTATACATCTTTTGACATGTTTTGACGTTTTGGATAATACTTTAACGTAATCAAAATCATTGATAACAATGGTACTGCTAGTAATAAGCCAATAATGCCAAATAATCTACCAAAAACTAATAGTGATAAAATTATTAATAACGGATGAATTTTTAACGTTTTGCTTTGAACAAACGGGGTCAAAAAATTTGTTTCTAAAAATTGCATAATATAACACAAAATGGCGACTAAAATAGCCCGCCGAGGCGAAGTTGTTAGAGCATAAAGAACTGGAAAGGACGCACCCAAATATGGGCCTAAATATGGAATGACATTTGTTACCCCGATAATTATGCCAAAGAATACCGCAAATTCTAAACGGATAATTAAAAATAAAGTACTAGCTGTTAGACAAAAGATAAACATTACTAAAAACATTCCCCGAAAATATGAACTCATCGTACGATTTAATTCAGCTAAGTAATTGCGAAAATGGATTTTATCCTTCTCAATTAATTTATTACGAATATAACAAAATATTTTTTCGTAATCTAACAAAAAATAGATTGTTAAAATTGGGACCGTTACTAAAATACTTAGATATCGAAAAATGTTGTTTAAAAAATTCATAGGAATATTTGATAATCCTTGTAATTTGGTTTGTAAATAGTAACTGATATTATCAAATGTTGGACGATAGTCTTCAGGCAAAAAAGTAAATTTCTTAGCAAAATTATTTATAATTGTTTCTAATTCATTGGTAATCTCAGGAAGATTTTTTATTAAAACTGTAATTTCACGAACTAAATATGGAATTGAATAAGTGATGGTTAAAACGATGATTGAAAGAAATAAAGTAACTACCAATAAAACTGCTAAACTACGTTTTAAACCGCGCCGTTTAAAAAACTCGACAATAGGTTGTAAAATAAATGCTAAAACGAAACTAATTAAAAAGGGAATTAGTAATGTAAATATATATTTCGCTATTCTTATTAAAAAAGGTAATATTAATATTCCAACATAAATAAAAATTGCTAATAATAAGTAGTATACTAATTTTTTGATTTTTTCATTAATCATATTTTCACCTTACTATATTGTATGATTAATAGAATGTTTTTAAACATCAATGCCTTAAAGACAAATAAAAAAAGCCAAGTAGCATAATCACTACTTGGCTATTTATTTTTTTTATTATTTATTAATTTGCATTAAATATTTAGCTGTACGAACTAATTGTGCAGTATAACCCATTTCGTTATCGTACCAAGTAACAACTTTTACTAATTGTTTGCCATCTACTTCCATAATTTGAGTGCAGTTAGCATCAAATAATGAGCCGTAAGTTGTACCGATAACGTCAGATGAAACGATTGGATCCTCAGTATATCCTAATGTTTCGTTTGCGGCTGCTTTGATAGCGGCATTGATTTCTTCAACAGTTGTATTTCTTGCTGGTTCAAATACTAAGTCAACAACTGAACCAGTAATTGTTGGAACACGTAATGCAATACCATCTAAGCGTCCTTTTAATTCAGGTAAAACTAAACCTACGGCTGAAGCGGCACCTGTTGTTGTTGGAACGATATTAGCAGCTGCTGCACGAGCACGACGTGAATAAATGCCTTTTTTGTGTGGGGCATCTAAAGTATTTTGGTCATTTGTATAAGCATGAACAGTTGTCATATAACCTTTAACAATTCCTACAGTTTCATGTAAAACTTTAGCAACAGGAGCTAAGCAGTTTGTAGTACATGAAGCAGCAGAAATAACTTGTTCAGTTCCATCTAAAATTTCATGGTTAACATTGTAAACAATAGTTTTTAAATCGCCTTTTGCTGGGGCGGAAATGATAACTTTTTTAGCACCAGCATTAATATGAGCCATTGCTTTATCTTTAGAAGTGAAAACTCCTGTACATTCTAAAACTACATCGACATCAAGAGCTTTCCATGGAAGATTGTTTGGATCTTTTTCCGCAAACACTTTAATTTCTTTTCCGTCTACAACGATTGCATCTTCTTTAAAAGAAATAGAATCTACTTTGTATTGCCCTTGAGCAGTGTCATATTTTAATAAATATGCTAAGTCTTCTGCTCCTGTTAAATCGTTGATAGCAACGATTTCAAAATCATTTGAACCAAACATTAAGCGAAAAGCTAAACGTCCGATTCGCCCAAAACCATTAATTGCAATTTTTACTGCCATTCTTTTTTCCTCCTTATGAAATGTTAAATTACATAATAATTATATCACTAATTTTTGAATTTACAATAGTAAAACTCGAGTAAACGTTATCAAAACTTTAAATAACGTTTACAAAATAATTACATTCAATTGTTTAGTTTCTTCGAGATAATGCTAAAATTCTAACAAGAAAAATAAGTATTTGTATATATAACCAAATGATTGTAAACATTAAGCCATATGCAACATACCATTCAAGATATTTTGGCCCTCTTCCTTCTACAACACTTCGAATATTTTCTAAATCAAAGAATAGATATAGAGTTACTAAGAAGACCATTACTGCAGAAAATAACAAGGAAATACCATAGTTTTCAAAGACAACATCAATTGGTAAGAATAATCCACAAACAAAAATTAAAAGTTGTGAAATTAATACTCCAAGAGCAAACATTATTAAGAAGCTTAAAAACTTGTTAGTAACTTTAACTGCAGAACTTAAGTATAAAGCAGTAACTACTAATACAACGGCAATTGTAGATAAAATAGCAATCGGAACTATTCCGGGTATTAATGCATTAAATATTAAAGAAATAACGCCAATTAATAATCCTTGACCAAGGCAATAAAGACTACCTAAAACCATAGTAGAGCGCGGAAATAATATAGCAATAAAAGAAATTAAACCACATGTTGCAATTGAAAAAATAAATAATGTGATCCAAACACTACGATTGTTTACTAATAAGAAAATTCCACCTATTGCACCGACTACGGTTAATAATAGATAAAATAAGGTTTTAGCGGCGACACCACCATATGTAGCTACTCCTGCACCACTTTCAACATCACGAGAAAGAGCGTTTCTAAAAAATGGATTATAAGTTTGCATTAGTTTTTCTCTCATTATCATCACCTTCTTTATATTTTCTATATATTAGTATAACCTTATTTTTGGAAAAATGCAATCTATTAACAATTTTTTCCCATTAATATACTAAAATAAACCTATTTGGTCATTATCAGGTAGATTTTTAAATGCTCCAATAGCATTTAAACGTTCGAATAAAGTTGTATTAATTTTAGTACGATTTAAAACATCTTGTTTAGAAGTAAACATTCGCTCATTACGTGCCTCAACAATTGACAATGCAGTTGATTCTCCTAAAGAGTCCATGGCAGAGAAAGGAATAAGTAGTGTTTTTTTGTCTGGTAATATGATAAAATCGCGTGCTTCGGAACGATAAATATCTATTTGTTCAAATCGATAACCGCGTTCTAGCATTTCTAAAGCTAATAATAAAGTGTTGAATAATTCTGGATCCTTATTACTTGCAGTACGTTTTTTAATACGATCATCAATTTCTTGCATTACTTTACGGACAGCTTCTTTTCCTTCTGCCATAGCCTTTATATCAAAAGCATCGGTACGACGGGAAAAATAAGCAGCATAGTAATAAATTGGACGATGAACTTTAAACCACGCAATTCGTAAAGCCATAATGACATATGCAGTAGCATGGGCTTTTGGAAACATATATTTAATTAATTTACATGAATCGATATACCACTGTGGCACATTATGCTTTTGCATTTCTTTTTCTTGAGCTGGTGTAAGTCCATTTCCCTTACGGACGCTTTCCATAATTTGAAAGGCCAATTTTGGTGGAAGATTCATTTTTATTAAATATGTCATAATGTCATCACGACATCCAATTAATTCTTTAAACGGAACCGGTGGAACTCCTTTTTTTAAACCAAGTAATAAGTCACGTTGATTTCCACCCCAAACGTCAGTACCATGCGATAAACCCGATACCTTTAATAAATCGGAAAATGTCTTTGGACGGATATCACGTAACATATCTTTGGTAAAGTTTGTCCCAAACTCTGGAATACCTGTTGTTCCAATTTCTTCTCCAAAGACTTGTTCTGGACGTAGTCCTAATACTTCAACGCCGGTAAATAGTTTTAATACTTTTGGATCGGTAATTGGAATTTCTTCAACCGTCTTAAATGGAAAATCTTCCGGATTTTCTTCTACAAAATCCATCAATTTTCGAATCATTGTTGGATCATCATGACCTAGAATATCTAACTTTAATAAATTAGCTTCGAAACTATGATAATCATAATGAGAAGTGCGCCATGTACTAGACTTATCATCGGCTGGGTATTGCACAGGAATAATATCATAGTATTTAATTTCATCAGGGACAACGATTATTCCACCAGGGTGCTGACCAGTCGAACGCTTAACTCCAATTATTTTCTCAATAATTCGATTCTTCTCAGCATTTCTCTTTTCTATTCCTTTTAAATTAAAATAATCTTTTATAAAGTTATATGCTAATTTTGACGCAACAGTTGAAATTGTTCCTGCTCGGAATGTATTATCAGCTCCAAATATCTCCCGACAAAACTCATGAACTTTGTTTTGATAATCGCTTGAAAAGTTTAAATCAATATCAGGTATTTTATCCCCTTCAAAACCAAGGAATGTTTCAAACGGAATATCTACTCCGTCTTTAACTAATTGTTCACCACAACGTGGACAATTAGCATCTGGTAAGTCATATCCAGTATCAACTGATTGTAAAACATCTTCAAATTGTAACGCTAATTCATCTTGCGGATATAATTGTTTTTGACTTTCATTTAATTTAAATGCACTAAAATGGCATTTTGGACAAACATAATGCGGAGCAAGTGGATTAACCTCGGTAATTTCCATTAAGGTTGCTACAAAACTTGATCCTACTGAGCCCCTACTACCAACAACATATCCATCAGATTTTGATTTAGCAACTAATATATGGGAGATATAATAGATAGATGCAAAATCATTATTAATAATACTTTTTAATTCTTTTTCAATTCGTGCTTCAACATACGCCGGTAATTTTTGGCCATAAATACGGTGTGCATTTTGATAAGTTAGTCGTTTAACTTCTTCTTTAAATGATGGAACACCACGGTCTTTAAAGAAATCATCACGTGGAGTATATAATTTACTAGGGAAAATATCGTATTTTTCAATTTGATTAGCAATTTTATTTGAATTAGTAATGACTATTTCATAAGCAATATCATCATCTAAAAACTTAAAAGCTTGCATCATTTCATCAGTAGTCATAAAGTACAATGGCGGAATATTTTCAATATGGGATAGAGGATGTAATCCCCCACCAGATATTGGTGTTCTTATATATATATCACGATATAAAACATCTTCTTTTTCTAAATGATGAACATCACCTGTGGCAACAACCGGAATTCCAAGTTCTTTCCCAGCCCTAATAATATCTTTAATTGTTTCTTTTATAAATCTTCGAGTAATTTCTTCACCTGATTCTTCAACTAAATGCTCGTAAGCACTTGGTGGTTGTACTTCTAAAAAATCATAAAATTTGGCAACTTCTAATAATTTTTCATAACCTAAATTAAAGGCCGTATCCCATACTTCACCATTACTGCAACCAGAACCAATTAATAAATTTTCACGATGTTGACTTAAAAAACTTTTTAAAATAGTTGGTTCATGGGCTAATGTTTCGGTATGAGAAATAGAGACTATTTGATTTAGGGCTTTTTGTCCTTTACAGTTTTTAGACAAAATTGTCACATGTTTAGCATATGCTAAATTATGAATCTTTTTGGGATCAATTAGAGCATTGATGTCTTCATATTTTTCAATACCCCGTTCAGATAAATCATTTAACATTTTTAAGAAGATTAAACTAGTAGTTTTAGCATCATAAATTGCACGATGGTGTTGTTCTAATTCTACATCAAAAAATTTCGCCACAGCTCGTAAGTTAAAACGTTTAAGTTTATCTCCATAAACTACTCGAGCTATTTGTAAAGTATCAATCGATGGAAATTCGTCAAATTGAATATTTTGGCGTTTTAAATTTTCAAAAATAAAATTATTATCAAATAAAGCATTATGTGCAACAAGCACGCAACCTTCGATAAAACGATAAAATTGTGGTAAAACTTCTTCAATTGGTGGAGCATTTCTAACATCATCATTAGTAATGCTAGTTAATTCGGTAATTTTAGCACTTATCGGACGATTTGGTTTGACATATGTAGAAAACTCGTCTACAATTAACCCATTTCTAATCTTGACTGCTGCGATTTCAATTATCTCATTAAATCGAGCCGATAGACCAGTAGTTTCTAAGTCATAAACGACATATGTAGCTTCATTTAAATTAAACTTATGATTTGTTAATGCAATTTTATAATGATTTTCATCAACTAAATTACCTTCAAGACCATAAATCGGTTTAATATTTAATTTTTTTGTAATTTTACAAAACTCTGGATGAGCATGAATATTATTGTGATCGGTAATGGCTAAGGCGGTATGACCAAAGTGAAGTGCCATATTGACATAATCTTTTACTTCCATAACCCCGTCTTGGACACTCATCTTACTATGAGCATGTAACTCGACCCTTTTTTCTGAATACGTATCTTTACGTAAGTTTTTAGGTTGATCGCCTAAACCTTGAATATCTTTAAACATTAAAACAATATCACGAGCGAAGTTATCATACTCTAAGTTACCAAAAGCACGAATTCGTTTTCCAGCACAACATTCTTCATTATAGAATTTTTCTTCGGCCTTTAGATTATTTTTGTTTAAAAAGGATTTGATCATTATTGAATCAGTGCCATCATAGATAATTGCTGTGTAGATTTTATAGCCGCCTTTAACTTCAGTAATCTCCGACGAAAATACTTCACCTTCGATCACAAACTCATTGGTATTATATTTTTGACGATATTCAGTTAATTGAAATTCAGTGGCAGGAACATCGCATAATTTTACTGGAGTACGATCAATTTTACGTGGTCCCCGTGGTTTTTGCTTAAATACTGGTTGATTATCATTGTTATTATTACCATTTACTCGCTCTTCTTGTTGGATTTGTTGAAGGATTTCTTCGGTACTATTACGGATGGTTTCCAAAATAATATGAGAGAAAGGAGTCTCAAACGGACTAATTTCAACATTAACCTCTATATCTAATCCATACTTATTTAATTCTTCTAAAATAATTAAGGTAAGTGGATAAACCATTTCTACTTCATCTTGATTAGCAACTAAGTATGTAATTTTATTTTCAAAATAATTAACAGTTACTTCATGAAGAATATTTAACCTTTTTCTTTGTTCGGCTAATTTATTTAGAAAATATTCCCAGTAATTTTTTAAAGTAATTTCATTTAAAGATTTATTTTTATAATTGTAGTTTGTAATAACCTTATTTACTCCCCGTAAACTCGACATCATATTTTTTAATTTGCTATCAAGTTCTAGGAGAATTTCTAATGGTAATGGGGTATCAAAAGTGAAATTAAATTCCCAAATTCCTTGTTCTTTATTAATTATAATTGAATCAATCTCTCCGGTGTCTAATGCGGGATGTTTTTTTATATCTAGTTGTTCAATTAAAAATAAAAACTTGTTTTTCTTAACCACTACTGTCACCTCATTTATTATCTCATTTTAGCATATTTTGTCATTTATTTCTAGACATTTCTTACAAGAAAAAATTACTAAAAAAATTTTCTTCTTTTAAAAGCATTCTGCTTAAAATATATATCAATCAATTGAGATGTTCATATAATCCACCTACTTACATCATAAATAATAACGCTTACATTTTATCTTGAATCTTTAGAAACTTTTTGCTATATTATTTATGGAGGTGGATCCTTTGAACAAAATAAAATATTTACTATTTGTCATGCTATTTGTTGTTATGTTATCAGCATGTGGCTCAAAAGAACTAACAATTAACTTTGTAACTGGAACAAGTGAACAAATTGAAACTATTACAGTCAAATCAGGTAAGAAACTTACTAATTTACCAACCCCTCAAACACGTGAAGGGTATACTTTTGATGGTTGGTTTTTAGATAGAGAATTTAAAACAAAATATACCGACCAAGCGCTAAAAAAAGATACTACTCTTTATGCTAAATGGGTAATTAAGACCTTTAAAGTAACATTTAAAGATGGTGATCAAGTATTAAAAACTGAAACGGTTGAATATGGCAAATCTGCCCAACCCCCTACAGTAACTCCAAAAGAAGGATATACTTTTTATGGTTGGGATAAAAACTTTGATAATGTCAAATCTGATTTAGTAGTTAATGCAGTATGGAATGTGAAAAAATTACTAGTAACATTTATTACTGAGGACAATTGGGTAATTGCATATGTGGAAGTTGAGTATGGAAAAGATGCTACACCACCAACTCCACCAACAAGAGATGGTTATGAATTTGATCATTGGGAAGGCGATTATACTAATGTAACCAGTGATGTAACTATTAAAGCAGTTTATAAAAAACTAACATATGAAGTCCGATTCTTTGTAGATGGTGTACAAGTTGGAGAAACACAACTTGTTAAATACGGTGAAGCTGCCCAAGCTCCAGCAAACCCAACTAAAGAAGGATATACCTTTGTCGGATGGGATAAAGAGTTTTCAAATGTAACTGGAAATTTAAATATCAATGCAGTATGGGAACCAATAAAATTTACAGTGAAATTTGTTGATGAAGATGATACAGTTCTTTTAGAAGTGGAAGTTGAGTATGGAAAAGATGCTACACCACCAACTCCACCAACAAAAGAAGGATTCCAATTTGACCGTTGGGATGGAAATTATACAAATGTAAAAAGCAACATCACTGTTAAAGCTGTTTATAAAGTAGCCACATTTGAAGTTAAATTTTTCGCTAACGGTGTTCAAGTTGGAGAAACACAAATTATAGAGTATGGTAAAGATGCTGTCGCACCACAAGCGCCAACTCTTCCAGGAAAAGAATTCTCACATTGGGATAAAGAATTTACTAACATAAAAAGCAATTTAGTGGTTAATGCTGTTTATACATTATTAACATACGAAATCAAATACTACTTTGAAGATCAAGTACTAAATCATACACCGAACCATTATACTATCGATGATACTATTACTTTAACTCCATATCAAATCCAAGGATATATCTTCCTAGGATGGTATTTAAATAGCGAATTAACCAATGGTCCAGTAACTGAACTTGATCCAACTGAATTAAAACCATATATTTTATATGGTAAATATTTAGATGCTGATACTGTCTATAATATTGATTTCGAATTAAATGGAGGTTCATGGACTTGGACAGCCAACCCAATGACTGATGGAAGCAAAGGTATTGTTTCCTACAGTAACCTACCACATATGTTTACTTTAGACTTCTTTATTTATCTACGTGATAATGATTTATTAACTTCGCCAGTAGTTAACTCAATGTTCCATCGCACAACATGGGCAGAATTCAGTGCTCAAAACCCATATCATAATGGCGACCCATATGCTTTATATAATGATACTTCTTCTAACACTGGTCAAACAAATGATGGATATAGCCAATTATTCTTTGATACCGCTACTGGTGATCCTGTAACAGGAGAATTAATTGATATTCAAGGTGGATTCTTAGGTACTGAACCATATAAATCCAAATACTTGCCATTAGTTAAACATATTGCAAGACTATTCCATCATCATTATCGTTCTGATTACCAAAACAACCGCTTATGGAGTGGACCACTTGGTAAAACATTAATGGGATTTGTGCTTGATGGATACTTCTATGGTACTCAAAGCGTATCTTCAGGAAGCGATATTTTCAAACAATTACGTGCATCTATTCCAAACACGAATGCGGAATATATGGTAATTAATAATGTAGTAACTAAAGTTGATGTTAAATATAATTTTGACGTATACGCACCAATTGTAGATGGAATAGAAATTTATCTACCAGCTCCTGTTAGAGAAAATTATGCCTTTGTCGGCTGGTATGCTAATCCAGACTTTACAGGTCCAAAATATGTAACTCTAAAAGCCGGTGAAAACATTCCAACCAAACTATACGCTAAATGGGAACCAATTAGTTAAAACATAAGGGAAGGTTCTTTATGAACTTTCCCTTTTTTATTTTTAAGACATCATTTTGTGTTTTCTTCGTTTTTTTCTTTTATAATAAATTTCTTTAATTATCATATATAATTCATTTGTTCGTTTCTTAAACCATTTCGCAATCTCTTCTCTAGTATAACCCTTTTTGACAAACTCTTGAATATATTGAGGTTTATCAATTAATAACATTTTATATTTACTACTAAAGTAAATTGGATATACAGGTAAATCATAATTATACTTTTTATGATAAAACATTGAAAGTGCCACAAATCCAGCATTAAATTCTGATAACACATCAAAATAACCATTATCCGAATTTTCTGGGAAAATTAAAACTGCTTCATTACTATTTAGTGTATCGGCACTAATTTTTAGAGTTTTCATTAACCGTAAATCAGTATATGTTGGAATAACTTTCATCCAGTTATATAAAACTTTGGAAAATGTTGCAAAGATTGTTGCCACAATAAACGATTTAACTTTTCCATAGCCAAGTTTTTGTTGATAGAAAACATAATATAAATATTTCCAGCGTTCTTTATAATTTTCACACATATAATGAATTCCCCAAGGTACGAAAACTTTTGGAAAAAATAATGATAAAGTAAAAGGCCCATTGGCCGCACTATGGTTAGAAATATAAATGGCTTTATCTTCTAATTTGTCGTTTAAATTAATTATTTTTGGTCGTTTTTTAAATAACTTAATTAGTTTTTTAAACCCCCGGAAGATAAGTGGTCTCTTTCTTGTGGAGTGGTTTTCATTTGTCATATTACTTCCTCCTATTATCATATATTTATAATTCTACTATAATAACGATATTTTTGCAAGAAATTACATCCTTGATAAATTTCTTATACAAAATGAAAAATGGAGTCTATTTATTAGACTCCTTATTTTTTAACTCATTAATTTGTTCTTGTAATCTCGCAATAGTCTTATCATATTTTTCTTTTAATTCGATAAAACGTGTGATTACTAAAGCAATAGCTAACCCACTTATAACTATATTCACTCCAGCAAATTTCTTATAATCGATTACCTCTAAATCTCGTAAAAAAGTAATTATTAGACTTACTAAAAATAGAACGATAATAAGCATTTCTATTGTAAAATACTTTTTAGTTTTCATCCAATTGCACCCCTTATATAACTTAAAATAATTATATAATGACATCATAAAATAATCAATAATTATACTTATATTTTAACAAACATAAGATTTTGCTAAAATTTCCCTTATAATCTTTTTGAATTGCTTCGCAAATCTTTCCTAACACGAATGAAAAAACCGTTTTAAAACGAAAATAACAGCCATTTAAGCCATTTTTTAAAAAAATACAGTTTATTTTTTTAACACAATATTTTTTTCCTTTTAATAAGGTAAAATTAATAATTTGCGTTTAGATTCGGATTCTTTGCTTGCAAAAACATCAATTGCATCATTTGAAGAGATACTTGTTTTAATTCCTTTTTGAACATAAAACATTGTGTCGGTTTTTTTAGTTTTTACATTGTGTCGCATCAAGAAATAAAAATATTCTACCTTTATTATCGATCCATAATATTTAATGTCTTCATAATAAATATAATCATCAACTCTAATCCCTTGGTCTATTTTACTAGGCTCCTTATGTTTTTTTTAAAACAGCCATGGAAATAGTTTTTTCGATTTTAAATTGAAATGATATCGATAATATTTTGTTTCTAATTCACTTTCAAAAATGTTTCTTCTTGCGTAATGAAAAGAAGTAAAATTAATAATATTTCCGACAAATTCTACTTTATATAAAAAATCTTGATTTTCTTTAAAAGTGTATAATAATTCGTGTTTACCATTGGATTTTATTTTATAAAGTTTGTTTTCTAATCGTAATAATTCACTGATTCCATATGCTCCTTTGACCCTAGTCAATTTATATGTCATAAAATACTGATTTGAAAGAACTTTGGCACCGGTATATTCTTTAGTTGTTGAAACATAAATTGGAACAACTTCTTTGGTATTGATATCACACTGAACTACGCTAAAAGCTTTATCATATTTAATTGCAAAAGTTTGATAATAAATGTATAACTTATCATTTATTAAATCAAGTGTAATTGGATAATGTTTTAACTCATTCGGACTTTCATAAATTACTTCGAAATTTTCAACACCAGCAAACGACATTTTAATATTACCATTTTCTATTAAAAACATATAGTCTTGAAAATATATATAATCATAAAAATAGCGAATAGCATTTTCATCAATAATATTACCTTGATAATCAATATGAATTAAAGTATTATTTCCTCCAAATAGAAATGAATCTTTAAATAATTTAAAAAAACCATAATAAGGGGCTTCTAAATCAAAATGATAAAATATTTGATAATTCTTATTATATGTATCATATTTAACTAAAATGCCTTTTTTTACCCCATATTCTAAAATCAAATAGATATTATTCTCATAATAAAAGTAATCCACAACATTTAATCCTTTTATTTCTTCATTATACTTATAATATGAATCATATACTTTTCCATCAATCTCAATATAATCGATTAACACACTAAATTCTTCCCCAGTTGTTTTCATACGATAATTACTAATATAAACATAATTGCCATCCCAATCACCGTATGACTTTGGATATAAATCTTCAGCGGTATTACAACTAGTCAAAAAGAAGACTAGTAATAACAATAATGCCATAAGTAAAGTTTTTTTTCATATCAATTTTTCCTCAACCTTCATAAGTTTAATTTTAACACTTTGTAAATAGATTTCATAATTGCAATTTGGTAGGCGCTACTTTAGAAAATATTTATTTATTATCGTTATATCGTAATTTAAAACGGGGTGTCATTACTAGTACTTCTTTTCGATTTTCTCTATCATACCAATATATTAAATTATCAACACATGATTTGACAATTTGATAGTTTTCTTTTTGTAATTCTTGTATTTGTTTAGTGCAACTTGTAGATAAAGTTCCCACTTTATGTAATTTATTGTGTTGTTTATATGATAAGATTTTATCATTTTGTAAAATTATCGGAGTTCCTGGAAGGATTTGAGTCAAATCAAAGTTTAGCGAATCATAACTTCCTAAATTTACATCTTTTAAAGTACAAATTATTTCCAGTGTATTCGGGATTGGATACTCATTTTTTTCTTCTTTGTATTCAATATCTTTTATATGTATATTTTTAAAAATTTCATTATTGGTATGAATACTTAAATAATTTTTGGCGCGAGTCATACCTACGTAGATAGCACGAATATCTTCATATTTTATTTGAATATTATTATCATATAAAAGATATACATTATCAAATTGCATTCCTTTTACTTTATGTAGATTCGCAACGATTAATTTTTCCTCATCGAAAAAACTACTTAAACTAATCTCGCTTAAATATTCTTTTAAGTCGGTTAGATACATATCTTCATATAAATCTAAAAACTTTTCAAGAACTTTTCTATAAAGTTCATAATTAGCACTTTTAGCGAATTTATTCTTAAATTCATTTAAAGCATTAACATATATTTCATAAGGAATTTTGGTTTGAACAAAATTTTCAATTATTTGATAGAAAACACGTAATTCGTAAATATTATATGGTCTAACTTCTAAGTTTTCTTGAATTAAACGATTAGGGATATTATTGTCATTTAAAAGTGCACTTATTATTCCAGCCTGATTATTAGTTCGAGTAATTATTGCTGTTCGACCAACTGGTCTATTTAATACATCGTGTATTAGTGGTATATAAATATTGTCAGTATTGTAAGTAACAATTTTTACATAACCATTTTTATTAGTACTAGATTTCATTGCCTGAGTTTTAAGACGAAATGGAATTTCACTTATAAACTTATTGGTATATTCTACAATATTCTTTTTACTACGATAATTAATAGTCAATTCATATTTTTTATTATTAGCAAATTCATGTAAATATTTAGAACTTGACCCACGGAATTCATAAATGTTTTGATCATCATCACCAACAGCTATTACTTTAATATTTTCATTATATTTAATCAATTCACAAATTAGATTGTATTCATCTTCGCTAATATCTTGAGCTTCATCAATCACTAAAACCATTTTAGACATTTTAAAGTGATCTGCTTCATTTTCACGAATTAATGTTACTGCATTTTTTATTACATTTTCAGCTTCTTCTAAATTACCCGGTCTACCTAACAAATCAAAAGCAAAAGAGTGAAATGTTGTAATTTGTACAGCATTAGCGATATTTCCAATTAATTCTTTTAGACGAGTTTTAAATTCTAGTGCTGCTGCTCTTGAAAATGTTAGCATTAATAATTGATCAAGTCGAATATCTTCGTTAAAAATAATTTTGGCTAATATGTGTGCAAGTAAGGTTGTTTTACCACTACCTGGCCCTGCAGCAACCCCAATTATTTTAGATTTATTATCCAAAATAATTTGTTTTTGCTCATCACTTAATTTACCGAATATTTTTTGATAACGAGAACGAGTCATTCGGTAATCTAAAATTTTTCTTTCTTCTCCAGGGAAGTATTTATCTATGAAGTCTTGATAGTCAAGATTAAAATAGTCATTAATATATTCAGTCGCTTCATCTTTGTCTTCCTTCATCATCTCTGCAAATCTTCCCATTATATGAATGTTTTTATTTTTTGTATTATAATGAGTCTTCAAATTTTCATAATCAGATAGACTATATTGGCGATTATTATTTTTTTCTAACCGCTTAATTGTCAATGGCAAATGACAAACTAAGAACCCACCTTTAAACTTAATAATATCAAGATAATGTAAAATCAAAATCGCTTTTTCAATGTCGTCAATAGTAACTTCTTTGGTAATCATTCCTAATGAACTAACATATTTCTCTTTTACTTCAACCAACGATATTTCTACAAAACTAATCTCACTCGAAACTTGTTTTAATAATTGTTGTCTTTTGATATTTAAATATTCAATAATAAATTCACAAATATTAAAAAACTCTTTAAACTTATTTAGAGTTTCATCATAATTTTGAATAATATCAATTTCAATATAGTCATTATTTTTTTTACTTTTAATCACATTAAATGAATCAAATAAATTTACAACTAATTTAATGATATTAATATTGGATTTGTATTTTAATTCTTTTTCATATTTAGAAATGCATATTTCATTTAACTCTTTTAAATTATGAAGCCTTTTTCCACTATAAAAGTTTTCTAATAGAAATTCTAAAATTTCTTTGGACCGATGTAAGTCACTTTTATATTTTCGAATATCTTTATTAAATTTCGCTACTAAATCAGTACTATCAGCTAAAATTTTGACTTCGCGTAAGTAATTTACACATTTAATTACTTTTTCTTTTTCTAATCCTAATATATCAGCAAGATAATCAACTTGGCTATTAATACTTTTATCTTTATAGCGAATTGTAGAATATTGTGAAATTAAATGTTGGATTATTCTTTTTGTTGGTTCTTTATCTTCTTCTGGAATCATAGGAGATTTTCTAATAATTGCTTCTGCTTTCGCAAAATTATTCACTCGTAAACTATCAGCATAAATTCGCGGTGAATTGAACAGTCTTTTGATAAATTTTCCTTGCTCTAAGGCGGATAAGCAAACTCCAACTCTACGAGTATTATCACTATTACTATCCCATCCAGCACTTTTCGCAAGTTCAAAAGAAGTGCGACTTATTTTTTCACCAGCTTTTAATTCCTTTTTTAAACCTAGCCATAACTGATTAATTTCTTTTTGCGTGACTTTAGAAGTATGCAATAATGAAAAATGAATATTTAAATCTTCTTCGTTATATAGAATATAACAGTTGGCATGAATATTAGGATTTCTTCCAGCTCGTCCTGCCTCTTGAACATAATCTTCCAGTGAACTTGTGATTTGATAATGAATTATTACACCAATATCATTTTTATCAACGCCCATTCCAAAAGCGTTTGTTGCAACCATAATGTGCGTGTTGTTGGACATAAAATCATTTTGATGGATAATTTTCTCTTCTTCTTCCATTTGACCATGAAATTTAGAAACTTTAAAACCATCTTCTTTTAAACGATTATATAAAAGATCGACTGTCTTAGTTTTAGCACAATAAATAATTGTTGGACAATTGTCTCCCTCTAAAAGATTACGTAATTCATAATACCTTTCAGTGTCATTAGCAGAGACTTGAATAACCTTGTATTCTAAATTAGTACGTGTTTGAGTTGTTTTAAATTCTTTTAAATCAATATTTAATTTCTCGTTAAAATATATTTTTATATCTTCAATAACTTTTTGGCGCGCAGTTGCGGTAAAACAAGATACTGGAATTGGCTTGGTTAGTCCTTTATCTTTACAAATTTGTTTAATAACTTCTCCAATATATAAATAATCAGTTCGAAAATCATGTCCCCAACTGGAAAAACAATGTGCTTCATCAATAACAAAACGAACAATTTGGCGTTTTAATAATAAGCGATAAATATTACGGTTTCGTAAAGCTTCTGGTGATAAATATAAAATACTTACTTTACCATCTTCTATACTTTGAATTACATCTTTTCGTTCAATCGGATTTCTTAATAATGAGTTGATAAATGCGGCGCGATTAATATTATGTTTTCTTTTTAGATTATCAACTTGGTCTTTCATTAAAGCAAGTAGCGGCGATATAACTACAGTTAATCCTCCCATCATATCACCAGCCATTAATGCCGGTAATTGAAAAGTAATCGACTTTCCACCACCGGTTGGAAAAATAGCTATTAATGACTCTCCATCTAGAGCACTATTAACTGCTAGTTCTTGTAAAGGAATATCGTTAAATTTTTTAAAATCATTATAATTAAAATATTTTTTTAATGCCGCTAAAGATGATAATTGTTCATTACAATAAGGGCAATCACTTTGATGACAAGGAGTGATGCGTAATGATAACAATATTTCTTCAACTTTAGGAAAAGTTTTTATTACCCATGGAGGTAATAATGATTGATGTGTATCATTAGTATTTACATAGCTTAATACAAAGGATAATTCTAATGGATATTTTTCAATATACTCAAATAATTCTTTATTAAAACATATTCTTTTAGCAAACTCTTCATTTAACAATTTGACTATATTAGTGGAGTATGGATAATAGTTTAAATATAAAAATAATGGCTTAATTCCTGTAACCTTATTGAGTAATAAATATAAAATGTCCTTAAAATTATTGTTTAATTTTTGAAATTCATTAATGCAATCATAAAACAGGCTTTTAGTATGACGGGCGTCTTGAAGTGGATCATTCATATAGTTAACATTGAATTTATAATCTTTAATTAAACTATGTGAATTTTTTCGAGGAAAAAATAACGTTGATAAATATAAAGTATCAATGATTTTATCATCAATAATATATTGATTAAGCATATTATCTTTAACATATTTCATATCGAAAGCAATAATATTATGTCCAACAAAAAATTTCGGCTTATTTTTTTGAATATACTGTACAAATTTATTGATGTCTTTAGTATAAATTTCATACCCTTTATTACTCGTAGCCCCTATTTCACTAATATGATTTGTTCGTGTATCTACTTCGAAATCAAAAAAAATCATTATGATCTCCTTCCTAATTAATCTTCAGTACTAATGCTATATTGTAAAAATAGTTCTTTTAATTTTCGCCGAATTTTAATTGTTGGAATAAACTTTCCTGTTTCCCATCTACTAACTGTAACTACTGATACCCCTAAAGTTTTGGCTAATTCTTCTTGACTAACTAACATTTTTTCCCGTAATTGTTTTATCGCTAAATCATATCTCATATAATTTCCCCTCATTAATACTTTGTTAACATAATTATAACATTATTTTATAAAAAATAAAATAATACAAGCAAATTAGGATTTAAATTAATCATATTTGAAAAAGAAAAAATGGCTGTCATTTGACAGCCATGTTAATTATTACCTAGATATTGATGGACTAAATCATATAATAATTGAGCTAAGCCTTCGCCATGTTGATCGTAATATTGTTTAAACCTTTCATCTTGCACATACATACTTACTAAACCTAAATGAGCGTTTTGGTCATATTTTCCCCACGCCATTGTAAGCCATTCTTGATGCATTTTAACAACTTGATGTTTTAACTCTTCATTTGATGGATTTTCTTTTACTTTTTGTAAAGCTGTAATAATATTACTTGCTAAATGATAAAAATAATCAAATTGTTCATTTGTCATATGACTAAATGCTTTACTCGATTCGATATAAGTATCTTGTCCCCATCTTTGAATTACTTCTTCTTTATATAGTCGTTCATTTTGTTTTAATAGTTCTTCTTTTAATCCTTTAAATTTCATCTCATCACTCATTATTATTTCTCCTTTCATATTTTTGATGGTTTGGGTTACATTTTCGATTAACTCATTTAATCGTACTTTTCGTTGATTTAGTTCATTTAAATGGCTATATAAAACAGTAAGGCGAGCTTCTTTAGTCATGTTTTGCATTAATTTTTTTATTTCGTTTAGAGGAACCCCCATTTCCTTGTAAAAAAGGATTTGTTGGAGAAGATCGACATCATTACTATCATAGTAACGATAATTGGAATTTTGTTGTCTTTTAGGTTTTAATAATCCTATTTGGTCATAATATCTTAAAGTTCTCGGGCTAATTCCAGCCAATTTTGCTAACTCACTTATTGAATATTTCATGTAACCTCACCATCGATAGCAGTATAAACTATGACGTAACGTCAATGTCAACAACTTTTATAATTTTTTTAGAAATAATAATGATATATTATTTTTTACTAAAGAAAGTAACTATTTTTGGTATATCTTTTTTTCTTCCAAAAATAAAAATTTCATCATTTGGCATTAGCACTGTATCTTTGGTTGGAACAATTACCTCTTTATCTCGTTCAATTAATAAAATATTAATTCCATATATAGATCGTGAATCAAGTTGAGTAATTGGTAGAGGAGCAAAATTTTCATTAATTTTAATTTCATAGACATCAAAGTCATTTTTGATATTAAAATAGTCAATTACATTATCAAAACCAATTTTATTAGCCAGACGTTCACTAGCAATTGATAATGGAGAGACGGTGTTTGTTGCACCGACTAACTTCAACACTTCCGCATAATCCTCGTCATCAGCTCGAGCGGTAATTTTTGGAACTCCAAGTTGTTTTAATTTTATAATGGTAATAATACTAGACGCTAAATTACTACGTTCGCTTTGACCTATCGCTACAATAACATGATCAACATTAGCAATTCCAACTGCTTTTAAAGCTTCTTCATCAGTTGGATCAGCCACATACGCATTAGTAATAATTTCGCTAGCCCTTTTAACCGCTTCTTTATTTTGGTCAATAGCAATCAAATCAACATTTAATCTATTTAAACTTTCTACTAGTTTTAGGCCAAATCGTCCTAGTCCGATAATGGCAATTGATTTTTTCATATAACTCACCTATCCTATCATAATTTTTTCTTCAATATACTCAATATGTTGTAAATCTTTTTTATACCAATTTTTATTAAATAAACTAATAATTGTTAATGGACCAACACGTCCGATAAACATTACTAAACATAGCAATAATTTCGATATCACGGAAAAATCACCAATAGAAATTTTTGATAAACCAACATTTGAAAAGCATGAAACTATTTCAAAAAGTGCAACATCTAAAGAAAGATTTTCAAAGCACAACAATAGTAAAGTAGCCATCACTATAATTGTTAGTGCCATTGATAATAAAACTGATGCTTTTTGTCGTGTTTGTGCAGAAATTAACCGATTATGAGTAACAACTTGTTTTCCTTTAGCATAACTAGTCACATTTTTAAATAATGTATAAATCGTTGTAGTTTTGATTCCACCACCAGTCGAAGCAGGGGATGCTCCGATAAACATTAAAATTATTATAATAAAGATGGTAACAGTAGATAATTTTGTTAGGTCAACAGTTGTAAAACCGGCTGTTCGTGAAGAAACACTTAAGAAAAATGATTCTAACCAAGTAAATTTATTTTCATGATTATATTGAGATAATTTAATAAAGATTGTCCCACAAATCCATAGAATTAAATTCATTGTAATAACAATCTTAGAATGAATAGATAATTTTTTATATGATTTTTTTTCAAATATATCATATATAACAATAAATCCTGTTCCACCAATCATTATTAATAAACAGGTATTTATATTAAAAAGTAAATTACTATCATATTGAATTGCCCCTTGTATTCCGAATAAATCAAAACCAGCGTTGTTAAATGCAGAAACGGCATGGAAAAAACTTATTCCGATTGCATTAATAAGATTATATTTTGGAATAAAAATTATTAAATTTATTAAAAAACCCAATAATTCCACCGCAAAAGTAAAAACAACTACGCGTCGGGCAAGCTTAACCATTCCTGAAAGACTATTTTGGTTAAAATTTTCTTTTATTAAAACACGATTAGTAATTCCAATTTTAATTCCAAGGATATACATGATGAATGCAGAAATTGTAACAACACTTAGTCCGCCAATTTGTATTAAAACAGTTAAAATAAATTTTCCAAACGGACTTAATGCACTTGCTAAATTTGCAACAGGTGTTATTCCGGTAATTGTTACAGCCGAAGTTGAAACAAAAAAAGCATCCGTAAAACTTAGGGCATTTGGATATCCTTGAGAAATTGGAAGATATAATAATATTGTTCCAATTAGTAAGATTAATAGATATGATAATGCTATTACTAAATATGGTGATAATTTCTTCATATAATTTACTTCTCTTTTTTATAAAATAAAAATAAATTTTAAAAATTATACTATATACTATTATTTATTTTAATTATATCACACTTTTTAATAATATTAGCACTTTTTTTATTTTAGAAACTTAGTTTCAAATAAAAAAAGCCCTCTTTCAAAGAGTGCTTGTGTTAATCAGATACAATGGAGGCCCCGAACGGATTCGAACCGTTGATCAGGGAGTTGCAGTCCCTTGCCTTAGCCACT
>LFRX01000007.1 GCA_001512985.1 Acholeplasmatales bacterium DTU056 | reverse complement strand
TTTGTAGCATATGGAAACAAAAAAAGAATCTATTGTAGCATTGCCTGCTTTACAAAATACAAAACGAAAAGAGGTAATAAACAATGAATATAAAAAATATAGAACAGTACTATGCATCACTTATCCAATTTGTTTCTATGAAGAACAAAGGTATACTAAACGATGCTGATTACTTAAAAGCTGAGTCTGTTTTGGCAAGTAAATATTGTATCAAAAAAGATAGTCTTTATCGGGCTAATGACTTGATAAATAATCGATTTAGAGTGATATATATACTACCAAAGAAGGAGGACCAAAATGGATCAGAAACGGATAACAAAGATAGATGCATTACCAAAGTTACAAAAGAAAACTAGAGTAGCAGCATACGCTAGAGTTTCAACTGGTAAAGATGCCATGCTTCATTCCCTAGCTGCTCAAGTTAGTTATTACAACAAAATGATATCAGAGCACGAAGGATGGGAATTTGCTGGCGTTTATGCGGATGAAGCATTAACTGGAACAAAGGACTCAAGAGAAGAATTCCAAAGGCTTATAAGCGATTGTAAGGCGGG
>LFRX01000005.1:31056-35546 GCA_001512985.1 Acholeplasmatales bacterium DTU056 | reverse complement strand
AAAAAACGGGGTGGATAATACCACCCTTTTTAAAAAAAGGGGTGATAAAATGAAAGATTTCAATCGTTTTACAAAAGAGTTTCTAAGTATTTATCAAACATATCAAAAAATGCTTAAAGATTTATATAAACCAACATATGTGCCTTATAAATTCCCGATTGAACATTATTTTTTTCCAACACCTATCCAACCATACCCAATTAATTTGCAACAACATCTAAGGGATTTTTTGTTTAAGGAAATATAGATTGAAAAAGTTAGATATAAATGGTATAATTAAACTAGCAAGAATTGGGGTCGAAATAATGGAAAAGTTTGTGGTATTTGGTGGTGCCGGATTCATCGGCAGTAGAATATGTGAACTATTAGTTGAACAAAACAAGCAAGTTATCGCCATTGATAATTTATCGACTGGGAAAATAGAAAACTTAAGTCAAATTATTAATTTACCAAATTTTCAATTAATTATTGGGGACATTCGCGATTTTGATTTGTGTGTAAAATACACACAAGGTGTTGATTATTGTATTCATCAAGCTGCGCTAGTATCAGTGCCAAAATCCGTTGAAGATCCACTGTTAAATAATGATATTAATATAAATGGATTTTTGAATGTATTAGAAGCATGTAGAATCAATAAAGTAAAACGAGTTATTTATGCATCATCAAGTGCAGTTTATGGCGATAATCAAGATCCGAAAAAACAAGAAGACCGTATTGGAGGACAACTATCGCCATACGCGGTAAGTAAATTGGTCAATGAATATTATGCTAAATTATATACAAAACTATATCAACTTGAAACGGTAGGTCTACGCTATTTTAATGTATACGGTCCAAAGCAAGATCCGAGTAGTGTTTATTCAGGGGTTATTTCAATTTTCTTTAATCGAATGATTAATGGAAAAGAGATAAGTATTTACGGCGATGGAAATAACACTCGTGATTTTGTGTTTGTTGATGATGTGGTGAAGGCAAACATTTCCGCGTGTTACTTAGATGAAAAAATTGTTGGGAATGTTTATAATATTGGAACAGGAAAAGAAACAACAATTAATGAACTAGCGATGCAAATTATGAAATTATTTAATTTCCAAAGTAAAATTAATTACTTACCAGAAAGAATTGGTGATATTAAGTTTTCTTGTGCGGATATCACCAAAGCTAATCAAGATTTAGGCTTTGTTCCACAAGTCACTCTAACTGAAGGGTTAAAGCATATTTATGATTATTTAACAAAAAATTAGCCCTTATTATTGGGCTATTTTTTCAACTAGATAGAAGGAGAAACTATGAAAAGATTTGTGACATTAGTTGTATTAATTCTTGGGGCACTAATCTTAGGTGGATGTAATTCAACCGATAAAATTTTAGAAGATGCCTATCATAAGTTAAATATTCCTGGTGATCTAACAAAAGTTACTGATGATTTAGAATTAGTAACAAAAATTGGGGACGTAGAAATTAGTTGGGAATCTAAAAACGAAGGCGTTATTTTACCAAATGGAAAAGTTACTCGACGAGATGGTGATCGAATTGTTGTTTTAATTGCTACACTTAAATATAAAAGTAAAATTAAAACGAAAATATTTGAAGTCACGGTTCTTGCGAAAGAGGCTTTGATTGAATATACTATCAATTATTATTTAAATGGAGGAACTTTAAATAATGCTATTTATAAATTTACCAAGGAAGATTTGCCATTAACTTTACCACTTCCAACCTATGAAGGATTTGAGTTTTTAGGGTGGTTTTTAACAAGTGATTTTTCGGGGAAACCAATTAGCCAAATTTTTGAAGAAAAAAATATTACAGTTTATGCAAAATGGCAAAAAAAATCTACCTCTGAAGAAAGAACCGTTGAGGAATATATAGAGCTTTATCGTAACTGGTTACAACAAAATTATTTTAATTTTGATTATGTCTTAGAAAACATTACTTTACCTCAAAATCATCCTGATTTTATAGATGAGATTTTATGGGTATCAAGTAATCCAAATATTATTGAGACTGATGGAAGTGTTGCTCGTCTAGAATTTAATCAAGAAGTTTCTTTAATTGCTCATATTAGAGTTGCAGGATATCAATTTAGTCTTGATTTTACGGTTACTGTTTTGGGATTATATGAAGGTAATACGGAAACTATTTCTGAACTTCGAAAAAAACCTATTGGTACGCAAGTTGAAGCAGTTGGAGTAGTTACTGAAATTAGTTCTGATGGTATTTTTATTCAAGATCACACGGCCGCAATCCACATCTATGTTCGCGCAGAGAGTGAATATTTAGACTTAGTTAGTGAAGGAAATTTAATTAAAGTTATTGGAAAAATAAATATTTTTCATAATCTTATCCAAATTTCAGATATTTCAAAAATTGAAATAATCAAAGAAATTGTTCAAATTCCTCAAGATATAACAATTACCTCATTCGAAAAAAACGTTTTGTCTCCTCTTGAATCACAAAAGGTTAGTTTTAATGGGGCAATTTTTCAAACATTACCTGTTTTAACTCCTAATGTTGATAATAAGATAAGGATTAGTCTAAATGGAGTTTCTTTAAATCTTTTTATAAAAAAACATATTGATTCTGGAGTAATAGAAGAATTAAATAAAAAATTATCTTATTATAGAGTCGGGGATGAAGTATCTATTCGTGGGGTAATGGTTGGTATATATGATGGTGAATATCAATTCATTATTACAGAAGCGGATAATATTTTAGATAAAAATATTAGTTTAGAAGAAAAATATGATGCGGTAAAAACTGAATTAGATTATTTATTCAAGTTGCATAATAGTCAAATTAGTCGTCGGATTGATTTTATCACCCGTTCATTATTTGGTTCAGAAATCTTCTACGATTTCAGCCATCCACAAATCCTAAGCATTGGAGTATTCAATCGTCAAGAAAATGATGTGACTGTAAGTATAAATATAGTAATTAAGATCGATGGAATGCTATTTACTGAAGAGCCAATCGTTGTTACCGTTCTAGCAAACTCTAATGATCCGACACCAGGAGAATTAAGTGAATATTATAAAGAAGCAGAAGGGAAAAGTGGAACTGATTTACTGAATGAGTTGAGAAAAATTATTTCGCGTAATGTTAAAAGTATTGGGTATTCTAGTACAAATGAGGTTATAATAAAATCAGATGTTCATCCCGAAAATAATAATGTTTTACTTTTAATTTATAATCGCGAAACTGTTAGTAAAAATGGTAGTTGGAATAAAGAGCATGTATGGCCGCAATCAAAACTAGGACATGCTTCAAAATCGGATATTCACAATCTTCGTGCTGCTAATCCATCTGTTAACTCTAGTAGAGGGAATTATAAATTCGTAGATGGAAGTGGTGATTATAGAAGAGTTGGCTCTGGTTGGTATCCAGGTGATGATGATAAAGGTGATGTAGCTCGTATAGTCCTTTATATGCATGTACGCTGGGGTTTGCAAATAAAAACAAACGAAATTGGCGATATAAATATGTTTATTCGTTGGCATTATGAGGACCCAGTTGACGAATTTGAAATTCATCGTAATGAAATAATTTTCCAATATCAACGTAATCGTAATCCGTTTATTGATTATCCGGATTTTGTAGAATTGATTTGGAGTGATATGACACAAAGACTTGCTCTTGAATATAACATTGTAAATAATGATATTATCATTACTATTAAACCAACCAAACTACTATTTGAATTAACTAAAACTAGATCATTAGGATTCGATATTCCGATTCAAACACCGGTATATGCGTTAATAAACCGTCGTGAAAAAATAGAATTAGTGTGATAATGATTAGGCATTTTGAGTTATCTTCAAAATGCCTTTTTAAATGAAAAAACTTTCCATGCACAAATGTAAATTTCTATCACAATCAATTTATAAATCAGAAAAAATTTAATTTATGTTATAAATAGATTATTAAATAAATATGATATTAAGATTTATCATTTTTATCGTAAAGTCAATATTAGATTTTTTTTAAACATTTTAAAAATATAAGCATTCTAATAGGAAATATCTATTAAATAACTTTAATGAAATAAGTCAAAAAATAGATTATTTATGCTGATTTAATAAAAAAGTGAACAAAAAGTGAAAAAAAAATAATAACTTTTTCTTGCATTTTATTTTAGTTTTTGATAGAATATACAAGGCTTTTAGGAGGCTTTGACGCGTAAGGTTGCTGACACGCACGGTTGAGTTGCCATATCCGTAGGTGTTAGGGAATTTACGCCGAGCCAAGCTTGCATTTTAAAATGAAGCGAAAGGAGGACAAAATATGGCAAGCGAAAGAATTCGTATCAGATTAGTCTCTTATGATCACAGATTATTAGATGAATCTGCAAGAAAAATTGTTGAGACGGCAAAGAAAACAGGTGCAAAAGTTGTAGGACCTGTACCACTTCCAACAAAACGCGAAGTTTTCACAGTGATTCGTTCACCACATAAACATAAAGATTCACGTGAACAATTTGAACG
>LFRX01000005.1:6785-31042 GCA_001512985.1 Acholeplasmatales bacterium DTU056 | reverse complement strand
GTGTCGACATTGTATTAAAATAATTTAAGTATTTCAGGAGGTGAAACCGATGGCCAAGGGAATCTTAGGTAAAAAAATAGGAATGACTCAAGTATTTACAAACGATGGTGTTTTAGTACCAGTAACAGTTATTGAGGTAAAACCAAACGTTGTATTACAAAAGAAAACTATGGAAACAGATGGATACGAAGCTGTTCAATTGGGTTATGATGATAAGCGTATTAGCTTAGCAAATAAACCAGAAATCGGGCATGCTGCGAAAGCAAACACCACTCCTAAGCGCTTCATTAAAGAAATCGCTGGGAAGGAATTAAATGTCTTTGCGGTAGGCCAAGAGGTTAAAGCAAATATATTTGTTGAAGGAGAATTAGTAGACGTTACCGGCACATCAAAAGGAAAAGGATTTGCTGGTGGAGTTAAACGTCACGGATTTGGTCGTGGACCAATGGCTCACGGTTCTGGATATCATCGCGGAATTGGTTCATTAGGTGAGAGAACAAGTGCAAGAATCTACAAAGGACGCAAAATGCCAGGACGTATGGGTGGAGAAACAGTAACTATTCAAAACTTAGAAATTGTAAAAATCGACTTAGAAAAAAATGTAATGTTAATCAAAGGGAATGTGCCAGGCGCTAAAAACTCATATGTAGTAATTACAAATGCAGTTAAAGCCAATAATAGCGCAATCAACCCTGAAGCATTAGCATAGAAAGGAGAATTGCAAATGCCTAGTGTAGTTGTATATAACCAATTAGGTACTGAAGTTGGGCAACTTGAATTAAGTGATAGTGTTTATGCATTCGAACCAAATATGCAAGCTGTCTATGACGTTGTTAAAGCTCAACGAGCTGGAATGCGTCAAGGAACACATAAAACAAAAACTCGTGCTGAAGTTCGTGGTGGTGGAAGAAAACCATGGCGTCAAAAAGGAACAGGACGCGCTCGTCACGGATCAATTCGTTCACCACAATGGGTTGGTGGTGGAATAGTCTTTGGGCCAACACCACGCGATTATAGTTTCAAAGTTAATCGTAAAGTTGTGAAAACAGCATTAAAATCAATTCTTTCATCACGATTACAAGAAAACAATTTAGTAGTTTTAGACAAACTTGTTTTAGATAGTCATCAAACTAAAGGATTAGTTCAAGTTTTAGAAAACTTAAAACTAAATGGTAAAATTGTTATTGTTACTTTACAAGAAGATTCTAACTTGTTCTTGGCAGGACGCAATATTCCAAATGTGTATGTTCAAACTAAAGATCATTTGAGTGTTTATGAATTAGCAAACTCAGATGTGATAGTTTTAACTGAAGAAGTTGCGAAAAAGTATGAGGAGGATTTAGCATAATGAAAAGTCCATATGATATTATTCGTCGTCCGATAATTACTGAAAAAACAACTAATTTAGCGGAAAAAGGTAAATACACATTTGAAGTAATGCCAGGAACTAATAAAGTCGAAATCAAAAAAGCAATTGAAGAAATTTTTAATGTTAATGTAGTGAGCGTTAATATCGTAAATGTGCGTAGAAAAAGTCGCAAAGTCGGAAAATATAGCGGTTTCCGTCCTGCCGTCCGCAAAGCAATCGTTACTTTAGAAGCAGGGCAAACACTAGACGTATTCGAAGTTTAGTAGTTTAGGATAAAGGAGGAAATTCAAATGGCAATTAAACATTATAAACCGACAACTCCTGGCCGCCGTAATATGACAGTAATTGATTACAAACAAGTATTAACTACTGATGAACCTGAAAAAAGTTTATTGGCTCCGATAATTAAAAAAGGTGGACGCAATAACACAGGAAAAATTACGGTACGTCATCGTGGAGGAGGAAATAAAAGAAAATATCGTATCATTGATTTCAAACGTGATAAAGATGGAATCATTGGACGGGTTGCAAGTATTGAATACGATCCAAATCGTTCAGCATTCATCTCATTAATTAACTATGCTGACGGAGAAAAAAGATATATTATTACTCCAAAAGGATTAACAGTCGGCATGGAAATTGAATCAGGACCAAATGCGGATATCAAAGTTGGAAATGCTTTACCACTAGAAAAAATCCCAGTAGGGACATTTATTCACAATATTGAATTACAACCAGGCGGTGGTGCAAAACTAGTTCGTGCAGCCGGAACAAGTGCCCAAATTCTTGGACGTGAAGATAAATATGTTATCGTTCGTTTACAAAGTGGTGAAGTTCGTAAAATTTTAGGAACATGCCGCGCAACTATTGGTGAAGTAGGTAATGCCGAGCATAAATTAGTTAATTTAGGAAAAGCTGGTCGTACACGTTATAGAGGATTTAGACCAACAGTTCGTGGTTCAGTAATGAATCCAAATGATCACCCACATGGTGGTGGTGAAGGTAAAGCACCAATCGGACGTAAATCTCCACTTACTCCATGGGGTAAAATTGCTCTTGGTGTTAAAACTCGTAAGAATAAGAAAAAATCTACTGATTTAATAATCCGCCGTCGTAATGCGTAGAAGGGAGGAATTTTAGTGGCTCGTTCGTTAAAAAAAGGACCATTTGTTGATGAGCATTTGATGAAAAAAGTTTTAGAAAATGCGAAATTAACAAATAAAAAAGTAATTCAAACATGGTCAAGAAGATCAACTATTTTCCCAGAATTTGTTGGGCAAACAATAGCAGTTTATAATGGAAAAGAGTTTATCCCTGTATATATAACTGAAGATATGGTTGGACATAAATTAGGTGAATTTGCACCTACAAGAACTTTCCGTGGTCACGGTAAAGATAAAAAAGCATCAGGTAAATAATTGAGGAGGGATTAAAATGGAAGCTAAAGCAATTGCTAAAACTGTTCGCATTGCTCCTCGTAAGGTTCGATTAGTTGTTGATTTAGTTCGCGGTAAAGATGTTAATGAAGCAATTTCAATCTTACGCTTTACACCTAAAGCCGCAAGCGTAGTAGTTGAAAAAGTTATTAAATCAGCAATGGCAAATGCTGAACACAATTATGAAATGAATGTTAAAAATTTATATATTAAACAAGCCTATGTTAATGAAGGTCCAACGTTAAAAAGATATCGTCCGCGTGCTAAAGGAAGAGCAGCGCAAATTCTAAAAAGAACAAGTCATATTACGATTGTTCTAGCAGAAAGAAATTAATTAAAGGAGGATCTAAATGGGACAAAAGGTTAGTCCAATCGGATTGCGTATAGGAATTATTCGTGATTGGGAATCAAAATGGTATGCAAATAAAAATGAAGTACCTGCACTACTTCACGAAGACTTAAAAATCCGTCAAATGATACAAGAGTTTTATAAAAAAGCTTACGTTTCTAAAATTGAAATTGAAAGAACTAAAACTCGTATCATGATAACTATCCATTCCGCAAAACCTGGAGTAGTTATTGGTCGTGAAGGTACTACAAAAAGTGAAATTATTAGTTTATTAGAAAAAGAAACCGGTAAAACAGTATTTTTAAATGTTGTTGAAATTAAAAATCCAGACTTAGATGCAGCCTTAGTGGCAAGAAACATTGCTGAACAATTAGAGAATCGTGCTTCATTTAGAAGAGTACAAAAAATGGCGATTCAACGTGCAATGAAAGCTGGCGCAAAAGGTATTAAAACTCTTGTCTCCGGTCGTTTAGGTGGCGCAGAGATGGCTCGTAGCGAAGGTTACAGTGAAGGGACTGTTCCATTACATACATTACGTGCGGATATCGACTATGCGACAGCTGAAGCCTTAACTACCTATGGAAAATTAGGAATTAAAGTATGGATTTGTAAAGGAGAAGTTTTACCGTCTAAGAACACGCAAAAGGAGGCTAAGTAATCATGTTAATGCCTAAAAGAACAAAATTCCGCCGTCCTCACCGCATAAGTTATGAAGGAAAAGCCAAAGGTGCTAAAACTTTAAACTTTGGAGAATATGGTTTACAAGCAACTAGTGGGGCATGGATTACTTCCCAACAAATTGAAGCCGCCCGTGTTGCTATTTCTCGTTTTATGAAACGTAGCGGTAAATTGTGGATTAGAATATTCCCACATATGGGTTATACTAAAAAACCTCTTGAAGTCCGAATGGGTGGAGGAAAAGGTTCACCTGAAGGATTTGTAGCTGTCGTAAAACGCGGCACAATTATGTTCGAAATTAGCGGTGTTGATGAACAAACTGCACGCGAAGCATTACGCTTAGCATCACATAAATTACCAGTTACAACTAAAATAGTTGTAAAAGAAAGTGGTGAAATCAATGGCTAGAAAAAAAGATAAAAATCAAGTTGAACAAGCTCCTGTTCGTAAAAAAGAATCAGAAGCTGATAAAATCAGAAAAATGGATGTTACCACCATTGAGAATAGTATTGCTGAGCTTAAGAAAGAATTATTTAATTTAAGATTCCAAGCCGCAGTTGGAAAATTAGAAAATACAGCGCAAATCAGCAAAACCAAAAAGCAAATTGCGCGTATGAAAACTATTCTAACTGAACGTGCGAATGCTCTTAAGCAATGATGGTATAGGAGGAAAAGGTAATGAAACAAACTAGAAATACTAGAAAAACGTTTGTTGGAACAGTTGTTTCAGATAAAAATGATAAAACTATTAAAGTTTTAGTAACATTTACACGTAAACATCCAATTTACGGAAAACGTATTGAGACTTCTAAAAAGTTTACTGCTCATGACGAACATAATGAAGCTAAAGTTGGAGATATTGTTAAAATTATGGAAACAAGACCATTATCTCGTACAAAACGCTTCCGCTTAGTTGAAATTATCGAAAGAGCAGTTATAGTGTAATTCCAAAGGAGGAATCTAAATGATACAACAAGAATCAAGATTAAAAGTAGCCGATAACTCAGGTGCTAAAGAAATCTTAACAATTCGTGTTTTAGGCGGTTCAAAACGCCGTTATGGAAATATCGGTGATATTATTATCGCAACAGTTAAAAGTGCAACTCCTGGTGGAACAGTTAAAAAAGGAGATATTGTAAAAGCAGTTATCGTTAGAACAAAAAGAGGATTACGCCGTAGTGATGGTAGTTATATAAAATTTGATGATAATGCTGCAGTACTTATTCGAGATGATAAATCACCTCGCGGAACTCGTATTTTTGGACCAGTTGCTCGCGAATTACGGGATAAAGACTTTATGAGAATCGTTTCTTTAGCCCCAGAAGTTCTATAAGAGTGGAGGTTAGATTATGCACGTTAAAAAAGGCGATACAGTAATTGTTATTGCTGGTGATTATAAAGGAAAAGTCGGAAAAGTATTACAAGTTTTACGTAAAGAAAATCGTGTTGTTGTAGAAGGCGTAAATATCGTTTCACGCCATATGAGACCATCTCAAGCATATCCAGATGGTGGAATTATCAAAAAAGAAGCACCGATTCATGCATCGAACGTTCAAGTACTTGATCCTAAAACAAATCAACCAACTCGTGTTGGTAAGAAAATTGTTGATGGGAAGAAAGTTCGCTATGCAAAAAAATCTGGTACTGTACTAGATAAGTAATCGTTCGAAAGGAGGATGACATAATGAATCGTGTACAAAAGCACTACCTTGAAAATGTCCGTCCAGCACTTATGAAAAAATTTGGGTACACTTCAATAATGCAAGTTCCAAAAATTGAAAAAATCGTTGTTAACATGGGTGTTGGCGATGCAATACATAATCCTAAATTGCTAGATGCAGCAGTTGAGGAACTTACTCAAATTGTCGGACAAAAACCAGTTATTACACGCGCAAAAAAATCCATTGCTGGATTTAAACTACGTGCTGGTGCTGCTATCGGTTGTAAGGCAACATTACGTGGTGAAAGAATGTATGAATTTTATGATAAATTAGTTACAATTGCGATTCCTCGTCTTCGTGACTTTAGAGGTTTAAGTAAAGACGCATTTGATGGACGTGGAAATTATACAATTGGTATTAAAGAACAATTAATTTTCCCTGAAGTAAATTATGATAAAGTTTTAAAAATTAGAGGTATGGATATTGTCATTGTGACAACAGCCAAGACTGATGAAGAAGGACTTGCCTTACTAACTGAATTGGGCATGCCTTTTAGAAAGTAACAAAGGAGGCAAACGATGGCAAAAAAATCATTAATTGCTAAAAGCAAACGTAAACCGAAATTTCAAGTTAGACAATATACACGTTGCGAAAGATGTGGAAGACCACACGCTGTATATCGCAAATTTAAACTATGCCGTATTTGTTTTAGAGAATTAGCGCATAAGGGACAAATCCCAGGCGTTACTAAAGCAAGTTGGTAATTATTAGTTGGAAGGAGGCCATATTATGGTAATGACTGATCCAATTGCTGATTTACTAACTCGCATAAGAAATGCTAATCAAGTTAAGCATGAATATGTTGAGGTTCCAGCATCAAAAATCAAATATGAAATTTTACGTGTAATGAAAGAAGAAGGATATATCAGAGATGTTGAATACATCGAAGATAATAAACAAGGTATCTTACGCGTTGCCTTAAAATACACCGAAAACAAAGAGCGAGTAATTAGAGGCCTACAACGTATTTCAAAACCTGGTCTTCGTGTTTATGCCAAAGCAAATGAATTACCAAAAGTTCTTAATGGTTTAGGTATTGCAATTATTTCAACATCTAACGGAGTTATGACTGACCGTGAAGCTCGCAAGTTAAATTGTGGCGGAGAAGTCCTAGCTTACGTTTGGTAAGAGGAGGTAACATAATGTCTCGGATTGGAAATAAAGTAATCAATTTACCAGAAGGTGTTACGGTTACAGTTGATGAAAATAATAAAGTTACAGTTACAGGACCAAAAGGTCAACTTACTAATACATTCGATAAAGATATTAAAATTTTAGTTGAAGGTTCAACTGTAAAAGTAGTTCGACCAAGCGATTCAATTAGACATAGATCAATTCATGGAACTACACGCGCTCTACTAAATAATATGATCGTTGGTGTAAATACCGGCTTTAGCAAAACATTAGAAATTCATGGAGTAGGTTATCGTGCCACTCTTGAAGGGAATGTTTTAGTTCTAAACGTTGGTTTTTCACATTTAGTAAAATTTGCAATTCCTGAAGGTATTAATGTAAGTGTTCCTACTCCAAACGAAATTACTATTTCTGGAATTGATAAACAATTAGTAGGGCAATTTGCGGCGGATATCCGCGAAGTGAAAAAACCTGAACCATATAAAGGTAAAGGTATTCGCTATCGTGGCGAAGTTGTTCGTCGTAAAGAAGGAAAAAAAGCTAATTAGAAAGGAGCATCAGAGTAGTGATTATCAAAAAGTCGCGTAAAGAAACGCGTAGAAAACGTCAGTTACGTATTCGTAAAAAAATTAAAGGCACTGCAAGTGTTCCACGTTTAAATGTGTTCCGTTCGAATGCTCATATTTATGCTCAATTAATTGATGATACTCGAGGTGTCACTTTAGCAAGTGCATCAAGTTTAGATAAAGAATTTAAAGAGTTAAATCTAAAAAATGGTTCAAATATTGAAGCAGCGAAAGCTGTTGGAACATTAATTGCCAAAAGAGCATTGGCCATGAATATTGATACCGTTGTGTTTGACAGAGGTGGATTCTTATATCATGGTCGCGTGAAAGCATTAGCTGAAGCGGCTCGAGAAGCGGGCTTGAAGTTCTAATAAGGAGGTTAAGTTAATGCGTCAAGATAGAAAGAAAAGAAGACAAGAACAATTAGAGAGAACCTTTGAAGAACGCATCGTAAGCATTAACCACATTACTAAAGTAGTTAAAGGTGGACGTCGTTATCGTTTTAATGTGGTTGTTGTCGTTGGTGATCGCAAAGGTCGAGTAGGATTCGGAACAGGTAAAGCGGTAGAAATTCCTGATGCGATTAAAAAAGCAGTCGAAAAAGCAAAGAAAAATTTAATTACTGTTCCAATTGTTAATACAACAATTCCACATGCAGTAACTGGTGAATTTGGAAGTGGAAAAGTATTCTTAAAACCAGCTCCAGCTGGTACTGGAGTAGTTGCTGGTGGACCAGTACGTGCGGTTGTTGAGTTAGCTGGAATTGAAAATATTTTATCTAAATCTCTTGGTTCTAATACCCCAATTAACGTTGTTCGAGCAACAATTGATGGTCTGCTAAACTTACGGACTGCTGAAGAAGTTGCAAAACTTCGTGGAAAAACAGTTGAGGAAATTTTAGGTTAATAATCATGGCAAGAAAAAAAGAAAATCAATTAGTTGTTAAACTTGTCCGTGGTTTCGCAGGATTAAGTCCAAGACAACGTAAAACTTTAGCTGCATTGGGGTTTACTAAAGTTAACCAAGAATTGATAAAACCAGATAATGATGCTATTCGTGGAATGATCGCATCAGTTTCTCACTTAGTTGAAGTTAAAGAAGGATAATTTAGGAGGTGCCACATGAAACTACATGAATTAAGACCTAACCCGGGAGCTACTCATAGTAGAAAACGTGTTGGGCGAGGAATCGGTTCTGGTCTAGGAAAAACTAGTGGACGTGGACATAAAGGACAAAATGCACGTAGTGGTGGCGGAGTTCGCCCAGAATTTGAAGGTGGGCAAACACCATTATTCAAACGTCTACCAAAACGTGGATTTACAAATATCTTTAGAAAAGAATATGCTATTGTTAACGTTGGAGCATTAAACGTATTTAGAAAAAACCAACGTGTAACTGTTGAAAAATTAATTGAAAAAGGTCTTATTAAGAAGGAGTATGATGGTGTTAAAATCCTAGGCAATGGCGAGTTAACTAAACCATTAACTGTCGTTGCACATAAGTTTTCTAAATCAGCCGAAAAAGCGATTTTAGAAGCTGGTGGAAAAATCGAGGTGATTTAGAATGTCTTTTCTAAAAAACAAAAAGGTTTTAAAAATGATTGGCTTTACGGCCTTATTCTTACTAGTTTATCGATTTGGGGTATTAATTCATTTACCATTTATTGATCGTGAGTTCATTAAAAGCCAAGCTTTATCATTTGGTTTTTTAGAAGTATTTACTGGCGGAGCATTATCTAACTTTTCAATTTTATCGTTGGGTATTAGCCCATACATTACTGCATCTATCCTTATTCAATTATTACAAATGGATATTATTCCAGTCTTAAAAGAATGGGCTGAAGAAGGCGAAGTTGGTCGTCAAAAAATTAACCAATTAACACGCTATGTTGCATTAGGCTTAGCTTTTGTTCAATCATTAACATTGACATTAGGATTATCCCAAGGGGCCAATAAAGCCATCTTTATTCCAAATGATTTGGGCCCTTTCGTTTATTTCTATTTAGCGATTGTTTCAACTGCTGGTACCGCATTTACATTGTGGCTTGCTGAGCAAATTACAGTTAAAGGTATCGGTAATGGAACATCAATGATTATCGTTGCAGGTATTCTTGCTTCATTCCCACAAATGTTTTACAATTTATATTTACAATTCTTTAAATCTGGTGGACCAGTCACTGTTGGCGGTGTGTTCACATTTATTGCAGTAATACTTGTATTTATTTTAATTATCGTCGGTGTAACTTTCATGGAAGCTGCGCAACGAAAAATTCCAATCCAATATGCTAACCGTCCTGCTGCCGCAGCACTTAGAGGAAAAACTGAATCTAATATTCCAATTAAATTAAATTCAGCTTCAGTTATTCCAGTTATCTTTGCAAGTACACTTATGAGTTTACCAATTACAATTATCAACTTTTTCCCAAATGCTTCAATTTCAAATACTTTAAATACAATTTTTAATTACACTCAACCAATTGGATTTGTAATTTATATCTTATTGATTTTTGTATTCTCATTCTTCTATTCATTCTTACAAATGAATCCTGATAAAATTAGTGAGAACTTACAAAATCAAAATGCATATATTCCAGGTATCAGACCGGGAGCTGATACAGCATCATATCTTTCAAGAGTATTATTTAAAATCACTATGGTTGGGGCAACTTACTTATCAGTTTTAGCTGCGCTTCCAATTATTTTACAAAGAGTATTTAACTTATCATCAGCTGTTCAAATTGGTGGAACAAGTTTAATTATCGTTGTTGGGGTGGCAGTTGAAACAGCAAAACAATTAAAAACTGAAACACAAGAAAAACAATATCGCGGGTTTATTTAAGGTTTGATTATGAATTTACTAATAATGGGGCCACCCGGGGCTGGAAAAGGGACTCAAGCCATACTAATTAAAAATATGTATAATTTAGTCCATATTTCAACTGGGGAAATGTTCCGTAAAGCCTATATGGATAAAGAACCATTAGGAATTTTAGCTCATGAATACATTAAAAAAGGGGAGTTAGTTCCTGATGATATTACGCTGAGTCTTGTAGAAGAGACATTAAAGAAAGTTCCAATTAAACAAGGCTTTATATTAGATGGTTTTCCACGAACGCTTAACCAGGCAGTGAAATTAGACGAAATATTAGAGAGGTTGTCATTAAAAATCGACGCCGTCTTGAATTTAGTAATTAGTTATGAGTCTTTAGTAGAACGCATTATTGGGCGAAGAATTTGTAAAAATTGTCAAGCGGTTTATCATATCACAAGAATGAAGCCAAAAGTTGAAGGAATTTGTGATTTGTGTGGTGGCGAATTAATTCAACGTAAAGACGATACTTATGAAGCCATCACAAGAAGATATGAAATTTATAATCAAACTAGTAAACCTATTTTAGATTATTATCAAAAGAAAAATTTAGTATATAACATCAATAGTGAAGATAATATTGAAGTTTCATTTATTCACGTGCAAAAATTATTGGAGGGTTTGAATGATAACGCTAAAAAGTAACCGAGAAATTGCAATAATGCAAAAAGCCGGACATATTGTAGCCTGTGCTTTAGAAGCAGTAGAAAAAGCGATTGCGCCGGGAGTATCCACATTAGAGTTGGATAGGATTGCTGAAGAGGTAATTCGTTCCTTTGGGGCTATCCCATCCTTTAAAGGATATGGAGGCTTTGCGGGCTCAATATGTGCATCGGTTAATGAAGTTGTTATTCATGGCATACCTTCCAAAGATGTGATTTTAAAAGATGGTGATATTATCTCAATTGATGTTGGAGCCTATTATAAAGGCTACCACGCAGATAGCGCAAAGACATTTGCTGTTGGGACTATTTCAGAAGCTAGAAGAAAATTGCTAGCGGTTACTGAAGAGTCTTTATATGAAGGCTTAAAATTCGCTAAACCAAATAATCATTTGTCAGATATATCACATGCAATTGAACAGTATGTTACATCTCGAGGATATGGGATTGTTAAGAACTTTACAGGGCATGGAATTGGCCAAAAACTTCATGAAGATCCAATGGTGCCAAATTATGGACCGCCAGGACGTGGACCAATTTTAAAACCCGGTATGACCTTAGCAATCGAACCTATGGTAGTTATGGGATCAGGAGAAGTAAAAATATTATCAGATAATTGGACGACAGTTACTGTCGATTATACAGATAGCGCGCATTTCGAGCATTCAATTGCAATTACAGATGAAGGGTACATAATTTTAACTACCAAAAAAGGAGGCGAATTTGATGTCTAAAGGCGATGTTATCGAATTGAGAGGCACAGTTACCGATGCTCTTCCAAACGCGATTTTTAAAGTCAGCTTAGAAAACGGGCATCAAATATTGGCACACGTTTCTGGTAAAATCCGGATGAATTTCATCACTATTTTACCAGGTGATAAGGTAACTGTGGAATTATCACCATACGATTTAACACGTGGCCGAATTACTTATCGACATAAATAAGTAGTGTATTTTTTCCTATAAATAAAGGAGGATTAAAATGAAAGTTAGATCATCAGTTAAACCTATGTGTGATCAATGTAAAGTAATTACTCGTAAAGGACGAGTAATGGTTATATGTAAAAATCCAAAACATAAACAAAGACAAGGATAATAGGAGGTGCAAGAATGGCACGTATTGCTGGTGTTGATATCCCTCGTGACAAACGAGTTGTCATAGCATTAACATATATTTATGGTATTGGGAAACCAACTGCCGAAAAAATATTGAAAAATACTGGTATAGATGAAAATAAACGCGTTCGTGATTTAACTGAAGAAGAATTAACAAAAATTCGTAATGAAGTAACCTTACTAAAAGTTGAAGGTGACTTACGACGCGAAGTAGCTTTAAATATTAAACGTTTGATGGAAATTTCATGTTATCGTGGTATTCGCCATCGCAAAGGATTACCTGTACGTGGTCAAAATACGCGATGCAATGCCCGCACTAGAAAAGGACCATCAAAAACTGTTGCTAATAAGAAGAAATAAAGGAGGGCGTATTTAATGGCTCGTAAAACACGTAGACGTAAAGTTAGAAAAAATATCCCACAGGGGATAGCACATATTCATTCGACATTTAACAATACAATTGTAACTATTACTGATGAAGCCGGAAATACTATTGCATGGTCAAGTGCCGGTGCAGTTGGTTTTAAAGGTAGCAAAAAGTCAACTCCTTTTGCAGCACAAATGGCTTCTGAAGCAGCTGCAAAAGCGGCTATGGAAAATGGTATGATTAAAGTAGATGTGTCCGTTCGTGGACCAGGTCCAGGTCGTGAAGCAGCAATTCGTTCATTACAAGTTGCCGGATTAGAAATTACATCAATTAAAGACGTTACTCCAGTTCCTCACAATGGTTGCAGACCACCGAAAAAACCGCGTGGTTAATTTATAAAAAAAGGAGGCTGCAAGAGGATGAGAAAAATAGGATTCATCAAACCTCAAATCCAATTTGTATATAACGAGACCGAAAATTATGGTCAGTTTACAATTACTCCTCTTGAAAGAGGGTATGGAATAACAATTGGAAATTCATTACGAAGAGTCTTATTATCTTCAATGCCTGGGGTAGCAATCGTGGCGATGGCTATTGAAGGTGTTGAACATGAGTTTATGGCCCTTCCAGGAGTTATCCAAGATGTTACCGAAATAATTTTAAATTTAAAAAATGTTGTTTTTGCGATTGATCCAGAGGATTTATTTGCAGCAAACAAAGATGACCAAGAACCATTGTATAGATTTGAGATTGTTGCTGAGGGCGAGGGAGTAATTAAGGCCGGAGATTTAAAATGTACGAATGATTCCAACATTCGCGTTGTAAATCCTGACTTAGTGATTGCCGAACTTGAAAAAGGTGCTCGTTTCAAAGCTGAGTTTTTCGCTCGTCGTGGCGTAGGATATGCAAGTTCAGAAGAAAATAAAATCTTTTGCCGTGATAAACACGGTGCAAGAATCATCAACCGAATTCCAATCGATTCAATTTACACACCAATTACGAAAGTAAATTACACTGTTGAAAAAACACGTGTCGATGATAACTTCGATTTTGATAAATTAGTTATGGAAATTTGGACTAATGGAAGTATTAAACCATCGGACTCACTATCATTAGCCTCCAAGTACCTAATGGAACATTATGAATTAATCGCTAACATTAACGATATTATTAGCACTGAAGAATATATGCACGAACGTGAAGAAAAAGTTACTAATAAAAAACTTGAAAAGAAAATCGAAGAGTTAGACTTATCTGTTCGTTCATATAACTGCTTAAAACGTGCTGGTATCAATACAGTTGGCGAATTAGTTCAAAAAACTGAAGAAGAAATGATGCGCGTTCGAAATCTAGGTAGAAAATCATTAAAAGAAGTCGTTTCTAAATTACATGAATTAGGTCTTGATTTAAGACGCTCATATGAAGTTGACAGTCGTTATACTTCCGAAAGTAACGACGAAGATGAAGATACTGCAAATGATGCAGAATAATTCGAAATACTAGATTAATATTCGGGTGAAAATACTGTCCGAAAGGAGGATTATGTGTAATGGCATTTGGCTATAGTAAATTAAGTCGTAATATGGCACAACGTAAAGCTTTATTACGCGACTTGGTGACAGACTTAATTATTTACGAGCGTATTGAAACTACTGAAGCAAAAGCAAACGAACTAAAACGCCTAGCTGACCGCATGGTAACATTAGGAAAAAGAGGTGACCTAGCCGCAAGACGTCTTGCTGCTCGTTTAGTTCGCTTTGAAAAAGACGATAAAGGACAATATGCTATTCAAAAATTATTCTCAGAAATCGCTCCACGATATGCTGATCGAAACGGTGGATACACAAGAGTATTAAAACTTGGAACTCGTCGTGGCGATGCTGCACCAATGGCGATTATTGAGTTTGTTCAATAATATAAGTAAAATAAAAATACTTGTCTTTGTTTTCAAAGGCAAGTTTTTTATTTTGTCTTTATTGTATATAAATTGTCGATAACTTTAATAATATAATTGGTGAAGTAAATGAAAAGACTTCTATTATTTTGCTTAGTAATAATATTTATAATAAGCGGATGTAATAACAAAAAAAATAATATAATAAATATCAACGAAAAAGTAATTGATGATAAAACAGAAACTCTATCAAATAAAGTTATTATAAATTATCCTGTAACAACTAATTTTCAAATTAATGAATACATTAAAAATGAATTAGTAATGACGTCTAATAAAATCCTGCGAATGCCCGACTTAGTTCAAGCAGTTATTGAATATCAAACAGTTGATAACGGTACCTATTTTAGTGTTATTTATGATATTACGATAATCTCTTTAAAAAGATATCAAAGATTCCTTAAAACATATAGTTTTAATTATGAACAAAATGCATTACTGTACCTTAATGACACTGAATTACAAGATGTTATTTTGCCAATTATTAATGATAATATTCACGGAAAACTCTTACTAGATCCATTTACTGTTTTGCAAATTCCATATATCATCACTCCTAATACAATTAAATTTTTTGTAAATGATAACTTATCACAAATAATTGAGATTAATATTGATAAAATAAATATCAGTCAAAAAAAAATAAACCAAGAACAAATAAAACCAACAAAGCAAGTTGTTTTAACATTTGATGATGGTCCAAGTAATAAAACAACTTTACTATTAGCACTTTTAAGAAAGTATAATATTAAAGCTACTTTTTTTCTTCTAGGACTAAATGCATTAATATATCAAGAAGAAGTAAAACAAATTGCCCAAGATAAGCATGAAATAGGAAATCATAGTTATAGTCATCGTGATTTATCAAAAGCAAATATCGAAACAATCCTATTTGAAATCGATCAAACTCAAGAAATTTTAAAAGAAATTGTAGGATATTATCCTCAATTATTCCGATTTCCCTATGGAGCATTTCTTTCAGAAACATTAGAATATATTAGATATCCAATTATACATTGGAATGTTGATAGCCTTGATTGGAAAGATATTACTAAAGAAGAAAAAATGGATATAATATTTAATAATATTCCTGATAAAGCTATAATTATTTTTCATGATTCATACAAAATGGATTTGCAATTGATTGAAGAAGTGATTTTAAAACTAAAAGACATGAATTATCAATTTATTACTACTTTTGAATATTTTGATTTTCGAAATAAAGAAAATATTATTACAGGAAAAATATACCGTTAAAAGCTTATATTTTAAATATAAGCTTTTTTTATTTAAATACTAGGAAACCGTTAATATCTTGCAAATACCTATAAAAGATGGTAAAATATAATAGTTAAATTGAGGTGGTTTCACTTGAAGAAATTAGATTTTGTCATAATTTTAATTGTTATTTTATTAGGGATTGGAATTTATTATATTTACTTTGAGCAATATAAAATTAATGAAAATGACGATTTATATGTAGAAGTGTTATATCGAAATGAAGTATTATATCGGGTAAAATTAGAAGAAACCACCGATGAAACTTATGTCATTGATAAAGATAATCACCATAATATTGTTAGAGTTACATATAATCGTATTTGGATGAAAGAAGCTGATTGTCCAGATAAATATTGCTTACGAATGGGAATGAGTTATCGTTACTTTACACCAATTATTTGTACTAATGGTGTAGTGGTACGAATCGTTGGAGCATCTTTCGATGATACCGACTATATTGTTCCATAGAAAGGATTTTTAGTATGAGTGTAATTGAAATAAAAGATTTAACATTTGCATATCGTAAAAACGAATATGTAATAAANNAAAAGTACATTAGCTAAATTAATCGTTGGATTATTATTTCCAAGCAGCGGAGAAATTTATATCGATGGCGAATTATTTAATAGCCAAAGTATCGATCGTTTGCGTCAAAAAATTGGGATTGTTTTTCAAAATCCTGATAATCAATTTGTTGGAGTAACAGTTCAAGATGACATTGCCTTTGGTCTTGAAAATCGCTGTTTCCCACGAGAAGAGATGTTACAACGAATCGATTATTATTCTAAATTAGTTTCGATGGATAGTTTTTTAGACCATAATCCCGAAAATTTAAGCGGTGGAGAAAAACAACGAGTGGCGATTGCTGGAGTATTAGCGATGGATCCGGAAGTAATTATTTTTGATGAAGCCACTTCGATGCTTGATCCGAAAGGCGTATTTGAAGTAAATGAAGTTATTAATAAATTAAAAGGAACAAAAACTATTATTACGATTACCCATAACTTAATTGAAGGAATTAACGCGGATCGTATTTTAGTAATGAATGATGGACAAATTGTTTTAGACGGTACACCGCAAAAAGTCTTTAAACAAAAAGAAGTTTTACGTAATAGTAATTTAGATATTTTAGAAGTTATGAAAATCAGTGAATTTATTGAACAAGATTATCAAATAAATCGAAAAGAAGAATTAGAGGATGTATTATGGGAATTAACTTTCAAGAAGTAAGTTTTGCATATTATATACCACGAAAAAAACGCCTACCAATTAATTTTATTCTTCGTGATATCAATTTACATATTGATTTTTCAGGGGAATTTATTGCGATTGTTGGGCACACTGGTAGTGGGAAAAGCACGCTAGTTCAATTAATGAACGCTTTAAATCTTCCTACTACAGGGAAAGTCATCATTGATGATAAAGTAATTACTGCTAAACCAAAATTTAAATTAAAAAATATCCGAAAACAAGTTGGGTTGGTTTTTCAATTCCCAGAATATCAAATATTTGAAGAAACAGTTTTAACTGATATTATGTTTGGTCCAAAAAACTTCGGCTATTCTTTAGAGGAAGCTAGAGAAAGAGCTATTGAAGCTGCTAAAATCGTTGGTTTAGAAGAAGAATTGCTTAATCGTTCTCCATTTACTTTAAGTGGTGGACAAATGCGAAAAGTAGCGATTGCAGGGATAATTGCGTCTGATCCACAAGTTGTGGTTTTAGACGAACCAACGGTTGGATTAGATCCGAAAACTAAAGAAGAATTATTATTGTTTTTAGAAAAGTTAAATACTGAAAAAAATAAAACAATTATTTTGATTACTCATGATATGGATGTAGTTGGTCGTTTTTGCAAACGAGTTATCGTGATGAAAAAAGGACAAGTTGTATTTGATGGTCCAAAAAATGAGTTATTTTTACGTGAAGATTTAAAAGAGACATATAATCTTGATTATCCAGAAGTTATGCAAATTATGCGTAATATTCGTAATAAATTAAATATTGATTTAGATGTCTGTCAATATACGGCATATGACGCTTATTGTGAGTTAAAAAGAAAACTAGGTGATAAAAATGAATAACAAAGTAGTATTTGGTCAATATTTTGATACTAATTCATGGATGCATCGCCTAGATCCTCGTACCAAAATAATTTCATTGTTTTTATTAATGATAGGTGTTTTTTTAATAAAAAACCTATATATTTTAATTGGATTTTTTGGTTTCGTATTATTATTAGTTTTATCAACTAAAATTCCACTTGCAAAATTTTTAAAAAGTCTGAGAATGATGTTGTTCTTGCTATTTTTTACAACTATTTTTCAAGTGTTATTTAACAAAGTAGGGACAAAATTAGCATCATTTTCTCTTACAATGACTGTTTTAACTTTGTCAATCTCAGTTATTCTTTTAATAAGTTATTTCATAATAATTAAATTTATTAAGAAATTTAAATTATTGTTACTAATAGCATTTATGCTAATGAGTTTATATTTACAATCTGAAGTTATTACAACAAGGGTATTATTTAATTATACCATAGAGGTTTATAGCAAAGGATTAATCACAGCCGGATTTGTTATTGTAAGAATAATTGCCTTGATTTTAATTTCATCATTATTAACATTAACAACTAAACCAACAGATTTAAATAATGGATTAGAAAGTGTGTTAAGTCCACTTGAAAAAATTGGCCTAAAAACAAGTATTTTAGCAATGATGATTTCTATTGCCCTACGATTTATTCCAACATTAATTAATGAAGCTGATCGAATTTTAAAAGCTCAAGCATCACGTGGGGTAGATTTTAAAGAAGGAAATATTGGACAAAAAGTTGTGCAAATTATTTCATTATTAATTCCAATGTTTATTGTATCATTTAAGCGGGCTGAAGAATTAGCCAATGCGATGGAGGCACGGGGATATATTCCTGGAGAAAAACGAACTAAATTGTATGTGCTTCAATTTAAAACATTTGATTATTTGTCCCTAGGATTTAGTATTTTATTTATTATATTTGGAATTATCTCGAGGGGATACTTTGCGAATACTGTGTAGTTGTGCTTATGATGGGACAAATTTTTACGGTTTTCAAATTCAGCCCGAGCTACGAACAGTTCAAGGTGAAATTGAAAAAGTATTAACACAAATTCATAAATATCCTGTAAGTATCGTGGGGGCAAGCCGTACTGATGCAAAAGTGCATGCTTTAAATCAATATTTTCATTTTGATACTACTTTAAATATTTCTCAAGAAAATCTAAAAAAAGCTTTAAATTCCTTACTTCCTGATGATATTTATATTACCGAATGTAAAGTTGTTGATGATGATTTTCATTGTAGATACCAAAGCACGATGAAAGAATATCATTATATAATTGACTTTGGCCCATATAATCCGCTATATCGCAATTATCGTTATTTTTATCCGTTTTCTTTAGAAAAATTTAGTTTTGAAATTTTAAAAGAAGCAAGTAAAGTATTTATTGGTAAGCATGATTTTAAATCATTTACAAAAACAAAAACATATAAAAATACAGTAAGAACAATCTATAATATTGATTTTGAACTACAAAATAATTTATTAACCATTAAATTTATTGGTGATGGTTTTTTGCATCATATGGTAAGGATTATTGTGGCAATGATGTTATCGTGTGCTCAAGGGAAGTACAGTATTTCCGATTTAAAGCAAATTTTAGCCGGAAAAAATCGTCAATTAGCCCCAGAAATTGCTCCTCCATATGGACTTTATTTATATAAAATATATTATGATTAAAGGTATCATTATATTTTCAAATGATGCCTTTTTTCACACGAAGTGAGGATGTTTTTAAAAATATTTATTTCTTTTTAGGTTAAAATATGAGATAATAAGAATATAAAATAAAATGTTAGGTGTGAAGAGGATGAATCAAAATTTTATTAGTTTTGAAGGAGGAGAAGGCTCCGGAAAGACTACAATTATAAAACAATTAAAAATAGACTTAGAAAAACAAGGGTTTAAAGTATTACAAACACGCGAACCTGGAGGTTCGGAGATTGCGGAGGGAATTAGACAAATTATTTTGAATATTGCCAATGTTAAAATGGATCCCCGCACTGAAGCTTTACTTTATGCCGCAAGCCGCAGACAACATTTAGTAGAAGTTATTCTTCCTGCTTTACAAAACGGAAATATTGTTTTGTGTGATCGCTTTGTGGATAGTTCACTAGCATATCAAGGATACGCAAGAGGTTTAGGGATTAACCAAATATATGAACTAAATCGCTTTGCAATCGAAGATTTATTACCAGGATTAACTATTTATTTGGATTTAGATCCTGAAATCGGTTTACGTCGAATTAAAGATAATAATCGTGCTTGTAATCGACTTGACTTAGAATCCCTTGAATTTCACAAAAAAGTTCGTGAAGGATATATATTGATTGCTAAACAATATCCAACACGTATTAAAGTAGTTAACGGAAGCTTATCAAAAGAAAAATTGTATGAGGGAGTTAAAAAAATCGTTTTAGATTATTTTAATATTAATGGTGATTAAATGAATATTGAAAAATTAAAACAAGATCAAAAAGCTGTTGTTCGCCTTTTAGAAAATAGTTATAAAAAGGGTCGTCTTGTTCATGCATATATTTTTGAAGGGCCACGCGGAACTAGCAAAGAAGAAATGGCATTATATTTAGCAATGATGCTAGTTTGCAAACAAGAGGGAAAACCATGTATGCATTGCCAAGATTGTCACCGAGTCTTAAATAATTCCCATCCCAATGTTGTAATTATTAGTCCTGAAGATGAAATGATTCGCAAAGAGCAAATTGAGCAACTGCTTTATAACTATTCTTTAACATCCATTGAAGATAATAATCGTGTATATATCATTAAAGAGGCAGATTTATTAAATCAAAGCGCTGCAAACGCCTTATTAAAATTTCTTGAGGAACCTCAAGAAAATATTTACGGAATTTTAATTACTGAAAATATAAATAAAGTTTTAAGTACAATTAAATCTCGTAGTCAAATCGTTAGTTTTCAAAAAATTGACTATGAAGAAATAATTAGAAGATTAATAAACCGTGGAATAGATGAAGAAGTTGGACGAATATTGGCTCATATTACTAGTAATGAAGAAGAGATTGTTAGTTTAATAAATGAGGGAGTTGTTTTAGACATTATTGATCTTGTTAAAGAACTTGGAGTAAATTTTTTAACAGGAAATAAAAGTCCGCTGGTTAGTTTCTTTGAAAAAGGAAAATTTTTATTAACAGAAACCAAAAAACTAAATAGTTTATTCATTGATATATTAATTATCTTTATGACCGATCTTTTATATTACAAAATTAGTAATTACCAAAATATTTGTTTTATGAAAACTATTTTTGAATATCCTAAATATATTACTTTAAGTGTTGAAGAAATATCTAAATATATTGAGGAATTGTTATCGTATCGTAATCGATTAGAATATAATATAAATTTAGAATTGTTTTATACTGAAATGATGCTAGTATTGGCGAGGTGAAAATTGACATATGGTTACAGTAGTCGGAGTACAATTTAAAAATGTTGGAAAAATATATTGGTTTAATCCAGCCTCATTTGATTTAAAACCAAATGATTTGGTTGTTGTCGATACAATAAGAGGTATTGAATTAGGACAAGTTGTTGGCGAAATTCAAGAAATAAGTGAAGATGCTTTAGAACACGAATTAAAAAATGTAATACGGATTGCTACTGAAGAAGATATACAACAATATCAAATAAATCTAGAACAAGCTAAAATAGCTCTTGTGAAATGCAAAGAGATTGTTAAACAACACGGATTAGAAATGAAATTACTTGATTGTGAATACACTCTTGATAAACAAAAATTGATTTTTTATTATAATGCTGATGGAAGAGTAGATTTCCGTGAGTTATTAAAATCCTTAGCGGCCGAGTTTCGTGTTCGTATCGAACTACGTCAAGTCGGTCCCCGAGAAGGAGCTAAATTCCTTGGTGGAATTGGGTGTTGCGGAAGGGTGGTATGTTGTAAATCTCACTTACGCGAATTCAATTTAGTGACAATGAAAATGGCTAAAGATCAAGGAATGGCTTTAAATGCTTCCAAAGTAGCAGGATTATGTGGAAAATTAATGTGTTGTATTGCATATGAAAATGAATTATATCAAGAGAAAAAACAACGTCTTCCAAGTGTCGGAGATTTAGTGAAAACACCTACTTGCGAAGCATGTAAGGTAGTTGCAGTAAACTATTTACGGGAATTAATTACAGTTGAACACGACGACGTGCAAGTTGTTTGGTCAAGTGATGAAATCGAAGGAATTACGCATAAGGAAGAAGAAGTCATCGATCCAAAAGATTTAACGGATGATATATTCGAAGACGATGAGTACTGAGTTAATTCATGATTTATTAGGATATGATGGCATTAAAATAATTCAGCGCCCGGATATGTTTTGCTTTTCTCTAGATTCAATATTATTAGCTGATTTTATTCAAGCAAATGCTAAGACTAAAAAAATTATTGATCTTGGGACGGGAAATGGACCAATTCCATTATTTTTAACATTAAAAACTAAAGCACATATATATGGCATTGAAATTCAACCGGAAGTTTATGATCTAGCAAAACGAAGCGTTGAATTAAATAATTTGTCACATCAAATTACAATTATCAATGATGACATCAAAAATGTTTTCAATCACTTTGAACCAAACACATTTGATATTGTGTGTTCAAACCCGCCATATTTTCGTTATTTGCCTACAAGTAATATAAACAAAAATGATTTTCTAACAATTGCGCGACATGAAGTAAAAATAACTTTATCTGAGGTTATTGAAGTGGCTAGTAAATTACTTCATAGTGGTGGGAGTTTTTTCTTAGTTCATCGTAGTGAAAGATTACAAGAAATCTTTTTAGAATTGAAGAAAAATAAATTAGAAGCCAAATCGCTACGTTTTATCTATCAAAAGACTGATTCAACTGAATCAGATATGATTTTAATTAAAGCCACCAAAGGTGCTAAACTCGGTCTTAAAGTAATGAAACCATTGTATGTATATCATCAACATGAATATACAGAAGAAATTTTGAAAATTTTTAATTTTAAATAAAGCATCTTTATAATTTATGTGGTATAATAATAACACATAAAGGGAGTGATGGATATGTTTTTGAGTCTTTTATCTAAAGAAGAAAAATTTTATTTTATTGATTTATTACAAAAATTGATGTTTGTAGATGGGGAAGCAAGTGAATTAGAATTACAAATCATCAATCGTTTTCGTCATGAGATGGGCGATGATGTTTTAAAATATAAACAAAGTAATTTAAGTTTAGAAAAATTAATAGAGTATTTTGCAGGGAAAAGCAAGGCTACAAGAAATTTAGTTTTACTAAACTTAATCGCTGCTTCTTTATATGATGAATGGTATAGTGTTGAAGAACACTTCTTAATTGAAGAAATTCAAAAAGCTTTTGATATTTCTGATAAGAAAAAACAAGAATTAATGAAAATTGTATATGCGGAACGCGATTTGCGTGAAAAAGCAAAACGAATTTTGGTGGAACCATAATGAATGAAATTGAAAGCAAAACTTTATATTTAGTGCCGACCCCGATTGGAAATTTAGAAGATATTACATATCGGGCTGTTAAGGTATTGTCAAATGTGGAGTATATATTTGCGGAAGATACCCGAGTGACTAAGATTTTACTTAGTCACTTTAATATTACTAAGCCAGTATTGAAAAGTTATCATGAATATAATGAGAATGAAGCAAGTGAGGTAATTATTGACTTATTAAAAAACAATCATACAGTAGCAATTGTCACCGATGCTGGAACACCAGGGATAAGTGATCCAGGATATGTTGTTGTAAAAAAAGCTATTCAGGAACACTTAAAGATTGTTTCTCTTCCGGGGCCAACTGCTTTTACTACGGCCTTAGTTGCTAGCGGCCTTTCTACAAACACCTTTTCTTTTTTCGGTTTTTTAGATCATAAAAAAAGTGCTAAACGAAAAACATTAGAAAATTTAAAAGATCGTAGTGAAACATTAATTTTTTATGAAGCACCACATCGAATTATAGATACTTTGGAAATTATGTATGAGATTTTAGGGGATAGACAAGTTGTAATTGCTCGAGAGATAACAAAGAAATTTGAAGAGTATTTACGGGGTTCAATTAGTAAAATATTAGAACAAGGATTTAATGTTAAAGGGGAAATGGTAATTTTAGTCGAGGGAGCAAAACAAACTCAATTAGAAAGCAAATTAAATGACTTATCAATTGAAGAGCATTATAATTATTACTTGCAACAAGGGTTAAATGAAAAAGATGCTATGAAACAAGTCGCAAAAGATCGTAAAACTAGTAAGAGTAATATTTATAATTATTTATTAAAAAAATAACATTATGCAAGTAATATGTGTATAATAATAAAGAATAAAAAAGAAAAGGTGTGATAAAAAATGATTGTTAATAATATTATTGATTTAATTGGTAATACGCCTATTGTCAAACATCAGGGGTTATTTATCAAATTAGAATATTTTAATGCAAGTGGATCAGTAAAAGATCGTCCAGCCAAATGGATGATCGAAGGATTAGAAAAAGATGGGCATTTAAAACCTGGTGATGTGATTGTTGAGCCTACTAGTGGAAATACGGGAATTAGTTTAGCGATGATTGGGGCCGCAAAAGGCTACAAAGTAGTCTTAGTGATGCCAGAATCAATGAGTGTTGA
>LFRX01000005.1:5303-6744 GCA_001512985.1 Acholeplasmatales bacterium DTU056 | reverse complement strand
GAAGCTAAACGCTTAGTCGTGGAAAAAGGATATGTTATGCCAAGCCAATTTGACAATTACTATAATGTTATGTCACATATTGAAGGTACAGCCAATGAAATCATGAATGACTTTGAAAAATTAGACTATGTGGTATGCGGAATCGGAACTGGTGGAACAATTACTGGTTTAGGAAAAGTATTAAAAAATAAATATCCAAATTTAAAATTAATTGGAGTTGAGCCAGTTGAATCTCCAATTATCACTAAAGGAACAAAAGGTTCGCATGGAATACAAGGGATTGGTGCTGGTTTTATTCCTTCGATTCTAGATTTATCAGTAGTTGATGAAGTCCGTACAATTAGTACAGAAGAAGCTCGCCAAGAAACCAAACGTTTAGCCAAAGAAGGATTATTTTTAGGTGTTTCCTCCGGTGCGGCAATTAAAGTTGGTTATAGTTTACTAAAAGAAGTTGGTAATGATAAAATTATATTAGTAATTGCACCAGATGGAGGACTAAAATATTTGAGTTTAGGTGTATTTGATGATTAAGTATTTTCGTTCAATTAAACAACGTGACCCCGCAGCTCGACATTTCTTACAAATTTTATTAGTTTATCCGGGGGTTCATATTATGATTTTTTACCGGATTGCAAGAATCTTTTATATACTAAAATTAAAATTGATTGCTCAGATAATAATGTATATTGGTAGAATGATAACAAAAATCGAAATTCATCCTGGGGCACGAATTGGAAAAAGATTATTTATTGATCACGGGGCTGGCGTTGTTATTGGCGAAACAGCGATTATCGGTGATGATGTAACTATTTATCATGGAGTTACTTTAGGGGGAGTTGGCGAATCCCGTTGTAAACGACATCCTACTATTGGAAATAATGTTATTATTGGTGCAGGAGCCAAAGTATTAGGAAATATTGTTATCGGAAACAATGTAAAAATCGGTGCTAATGCAGTAGTCTTAAATGATGTCCCAGATAATACAACTGTCGTTGGTATCCCTGCAAAACCAATTAATAAAAATGTATAAATAAAACTGAGGTTTTTAAAACCTCAGTTTTTTCTAACTTAATTAAAATATTTATTAATAAAATAATAAAAAATGCTAAATTATTAAAAATGTTACCACCTAGAAAATCATTACTTTTACTTTGTAAGTGCATTCTTGTTTATGATAATGAAGTTTTTGCATATTTATATTTAGAAGTATTATGTCAAAAATTAAAAATTGAGCAATACTTTTTTCCGATAATAATTGAAGAGAAAGAATCATCAATAGAAAATAGATGTGCTTAAGTGATAAAGAAAAAGTAAACATGCTATGGAAAGTACTAGAATTAGAAAATCAGGACTGATTATGGTGGAGTGTCTATGAATATATATTGGGTTTTTCGCAAAAAAATAATAAAATAATGGTTTTGTGTAAAAGAGATATTCGATC
>LFRX01000005.1:1723-5267 GCA_001512985.1 Acholeplasmatales bacterium DTU056 | reverse complement strand
AAATTTAATTCATAGACTAAATGTTACGATTTGTAGTCATTATATAATAGTAATTAAAAAAGCCAAGTCCTTGGGGGTTGCGTTTTTAATTTTTCGTATATTTATTTAGGAATTCTTTTAAAGCATTAAATGTTTCTTTACTAATCACATGTTCAACTTTACATGCATCTATGGCTGAGACGTTTTTACTTACTCCAAGAACGTCCTCAAAAAATCTTGTAATAGTGCGGTGACGTTCATATATTTCGTTAGCACGTTTGTATCCTTCATCGGTAAATTGAATATAGTTATTCTCATCCATAGTAATATAACCTTTTTCCCGCAAAAGTTTCATAGCTCTACTAACACTAGCTTTTGAATAATTAAATTCATTGGCTATATCGATAGAACGAACTTTACCTAATCGTTGTTGTAAAACTAGGATTGTTTCCAAATAATCTTCGCGAGATTGTTGGATTTTCATATTATAATCACCAACTTTAAATATATAATCACTTTTATTATAACAAACATTTATTATAATCGCAAATACTACTTTAAAAAAGTATTCAAACTAACAATAAATCGGCGAAAACCTATTGACACATACTAATTTGTATAATATTAGATTTATGGGAAAAATTCCCAAATAAGCTTATATATAATAATGATTGATATATTAAAATATAGTAAGAAGATATTTTATAAGTATAATAGGGGGTGGATGATCAGGATAAAAAGGTTATTTGTTTTAATGGGATTAGTAATGATTGTATTTATGTTTAGTGGATTTAAACACAAACAAATTGAAGAAAAACAATCAAACACAAATATGTGTTGGTCAGAAGAAAATTTATTAAATGATTTTTATAAAAATTTTAGAAAAAGTCAAGCGGAATATAATAAGGCAATTACATATTTTAAAGTTAATGAAGAAAATCATTTAGATGAATTTGGTGGTGTATTTGTTGATAAAGAAGGAATTATTAATATTTGCATAGTAGGAAATAACATACCATATGAATCTGAATTTTTAAGATACAAACAAGTTTCAAACTCTTACAATCTTCTAAAAAGAATTGGCGAAGAATTGCAATTAGTTTTGAAAGAGTATACAATTTGGATGAGGGGAATTTGTGAGTCATGTAATTATGTAATAATTCGTTTAGAAGAAGAAAGTAATATACCACTAGTAATTAATTATTTAAAAGTAAAAGGAGTTTATAAACAAGATATTTTAAATTTTTTGTAGGGAAAATAATTTAATGTTTAGCTAATCAAGAACATCTAATTATTAGATGAAGTTCACAAGTATTATGAACCCTCTTATTTTTAAGGTCCTTTTAAATAAATTAAATCAATTCATAATTTACTAGAACTACTTTATCATTAACTAGCCCAAAATTTTATATTTTAGATTTCGGGTTTAAGGTTTTGATGATAATATATAATCAAAAAAGCCAAGTCTTTTCAACTTGGCTTTTTTATTTTAAGTATGTTTATTAAATTTTCTTTCTAAATTGTCATATTTTTACAAATCACATATGTAACTTTACATTTATTCTGAATAGTTTTATTTTCACTACTTGCTAAAAAATTTCAAAAAATCTATAATTNNAAAAATAACTGTTTTTTAAATGGTAATCTATCATTTTCTACGTTAAATTTTAATTATTTGAATAAAGATTAGTTATAAATATACGAAATTATTAAGCATATTAAAAAATTTACTTTACCTAATATCGGGTATAAATTTTTATAAAGAACACTCCTTATCATTAAAAACACCACTTAAAAAAGTATGTAAAAATGTTTTAATATTAATTGACTTTTGCCGAGAATAAGAGTAAAATAAATAAGGTTAGTCATTGCTAACCCTATTGTTTGAATCACTTGTGTGTGAAATTTAAAGGAGGAGTTTCTCTGTGTTTAAATGGCGGATTTGTCGCAATCAAAAAAATTACCAAAATGGGAAGATGCCATTAAGTAAATTATGTGTCGGACAAAAGGCTCGTGTACTTCATTTAGAAAATGATAATCCAGCATTGCGAAGAAGATTGATAGATATGGGGATAACTGAAGGGGTTGAAGTTTGTATAAAAAAAGTTGCCCCACTTGGAGATCCGGTTGATATATATTTACGTGGTTATGAATTATGTCTACGTAAAAAGGATTTAGAAAAAATTACTGTTGAGGTCATTTCATAATGAAAATTGCTTTAGTTGGGAATCAAAATAGCGGAAAAACAACATTATTTAATTTACTAACAGGATCTAATCAAAAAATCGGGAATTGGCCAGGGGTAACTATAGAACGCAAAGTTGGTCAAATAAAAGGGTCTAATCATCAGTTGGTTGATTTACCTGGAATATATTCATTAAGTCCTTATACATTAGAAGAAGAAATATCTCGTAAGTTTATTTTTGAAGAAGAGCCAGATTTGATAATAAATATTATTGATGCTACTTCACTTGAAAGAAGCTTATATTTAACAACACAATTATTAGAATTAGATGTTAATGTGTTAGTTGTATTAAATATGAGTGATATATTAGAGAAAAAAGGATTAATTATTGACGAAAAAATATTAGAAGAATTTTTAGGTGTTGAAGTAGTTAAGATTTCAGCGTTAAAACGAATAGGGATAGTTGAATTAATTAATAAGATAAATAGCGGCGATATTCGCCCAAAACGACAAATTAACATCTTTCCAGATATTATTGAAAAAGAAATCTATGAATTAATACCATATATTCAATCTCCTCATAAACGCTTTATCGCCATTAAATTATTAGAAGATGATAAAAACTTAGTGGACTTGCAATTTGAAGAAGTAAGTATTGCTAGACGTTTACTTGGACATATTTATGAAAAGGATATTGAAAGTATTATCGCTAATGAACGATATCGATATATCGAATTAGTTAAATCACAAGCCGTAACTCAAATTGATATTGGTGAAACTTTAACAGATAAATTAGATAAAATATTTTTAAATAAATGGCTTTCCATTCCAATATTTGCAATTGTTATGTTTTTAATATATTTTTTAGCAGTCGGAATGGTAGGCGGAATGACGGTGGAGTTTATCGAAGGAGTTGTGGAAAGGGTTAGTGAGTTTACTGCTTCAGGTCTTGAAAAATTAGGAGCATCTAGTTGGTCAATTAGTTTAGTAGTTGATGGGATAATTGCTGGAGTTGGAGCAGTATTATCATTTATTCCACAATTAATCATCCTATTCTTATGTATTTCTATTTTAGAGACAACCGGATATATGTCACGAATTTCGTTCATTTTAGATAAAATATTCCGCCGTTTTGGATTGAGTGGAAAAACACTAATCCCATTTATTGTTGGGGCGGGATGTAGTGTTCCGGGTGTTTTATCAACTCGAACAATTGAAGATGAAAAAGAACGTAAAATGTCAATTATTTTAACACCATTTATTCCATGTAGCGCAAGATTACCAGTAATTGTGTTGTTCTCAACTTTCTTTTTTGGACGTTATTCAGGAATAGTTGCAGCATCTCTATATTTCCTAGCAATTATTTTAATATTTATTAGT
>LFRX01000005.1:0-1680 GCA_001512985.1 Acholeplasmatales bacterium DTU056 | reverse complement strand
TACTGCATATTGCTAAAGATGTATTTCAAAAAATTTGGGAATTCATTAAGCGAGCCGGATCAGTTATTTTATTATGTTCAATAATCATTTGGTTCTTAGTATCATTTTCGTGGAAATTTGAATATGGGGTTGGTGTTGAAAAAAGTATTTTGGCTTCAATCGGAAATGCTATTGCGTGGTTCTTTTACCCAATGTTAGGTGAATACAGTTGGGCAGCCAGTGTTTCCGCAATCCAAGGCCTAGTAGCCAAAGAACAAGTCGTTTCTTCAATGAGTGTTATTGCTGGTCTTGCTAGTGATACTGTTGATGGGCGTCAAATTTTTACTTCCGGGCTATTTAGTTTCTTTAATACTCCATCAGCACTTGCATATATGGCCTTTGTCTTATTTTCTGCTCCATGCATTGGAACTATTGGCGCTATGAAACGTGAACTAGGTAGTACAAAAAATGTATTGCTAGCTGTTGGATTTCAAACATTATTAGCATGGGTTGTGGCTGTTTTAATATTTGGTGTAGGAACATTGATAGGGGTGATTTTTTGATATCCCCAATTGATATTGTAATTTTAATATTGGTTATTATCTTAGTAATATTTTTAGTGTATCGAAATTTTATTAAAACAAAAGGTAATTCTTGTTCATGTTGCGAAATAAAAGACACTTGCAATTCGAAAAAACAAGAAAGTATTGTAGAATATTATTATTCTCAAGTTGAAAAAAAATAAAGTAAATCCAAGGAAGTTTTTCTTGGATTTTTTTATTAGGTAAGTGTTGAAATTTTTAACATAAATAAGTATAATAATATTTGTAAAACGATTTCATAGTGAAAGGAGAAGGGCATGAGAAGATATTTGGCATTAATCTTAGTGTTAATGTTATTGGTGCTTAGTGGTTGTGAGGGAAAAAAACCGGTCTTACGTTTTGACGATACAGATTTTACTGTATATGTTGGGGAAGAAATTGAACTTGTTCCACAAGTTAAAAATTTCAATGGGGAATTTGTTATTAAGTACACCATTACTCCAGAAGGTATTTTACAACAACATGAAGAAAATAAGAATAAGTTTGTTGCTTTAGTAGATGGGGAAGCAACTGTTGTTGCAGAACTTGAAGGATATGATGTCAAAGTTACCGTTACGGTTAAAGTAATAAAATTACATAAAATTACTTATCACTTAGATGGCGGAACATTAACTGATAAAGTTGAGGAGTTTAAAGCTAGTGATTTACCAATTACTTTAAATGAACCTACAAAATCTGGATATCGATTCTTAGGATGGTATTTAGAAAGTTCATATGAAAATAAAATAACTCAACTTACTGAAGCTAAAGATTATACATTATATGCTAAATGGGAAGAACTTCCATCACAAGAATATACTATTACATATGAATTAAATGGCGGGACACTAGAAAGTCCGAAAACTAAATTTACTATTAGTGAATTACCATTAACACTTCCAACTCCAACAAAAGAAGGATTTACTTTTGTCGGATGGTATTTAAAAGCTGATTTTTCAGGTGATTCAGTAACACAAATTACTGAAGCTAATAATGTTACAGTTTATGCAAAATGGATTGAAACTGAGTATACAATTACATATGAATTAAATGGCGGGACACTAGAAAGTCCGAAAACTAAATTTACTATTAGTGAATTACCATTAACACTTCCAACTCC
>LFRX01000013.1 GCA_001512985.1 Acholeplasmatales bacterium DTU056 | reverse complement strand
AATTTCTCTTCTAACATGTATAGGTGAATTTTTACCACCAACGGCAATGAGTGCAACTTTCTCATGCAGTTTATGTGAAGAGAAATCATATAAAAATATCTTAAAAGCCGCTTGGATACCATTAATTGTTATCTTTGTATATGCAATGATTTTTGTAATATTTGTATCCAAGGTATGGAATTAAGAGATGAACAAAATGATTTTGACATATATTTATTTATTAATTGTCTTATTAATAGTTGTAATGCTTGTTTGGAATTTATTTGAAACTGATTCCTTAATTGAAAAACTTTCCGGTGCAATCGCTCTAATTATGTTCTTACTAAGATTATTCCTAATTAAGTAGAGGTGTGAGCAATGAAATTAAGTTTTACTATGACTAAAAAAATAAACATTCTTATTAGTTCATTGTTCTTAGTATTTACATTAGTGATTGCAATTGTTACCGGAAAACAATTCTATGATTTTCGTAATTATAAAACTGAAGTATATGTTCGAGAGGGAATCAAAACTGAAAAACTCAGTAAATATTTGCCTAAATTAGAAGGAACAATCGGAGATTCTGAAATCTATATTATTGAAGGTGAAGAAGAAGGCGGTAGTCTATTAATTATTGGTGGAACTCATCCAAATGAGCCTGCTGGACAATTAACTAGTATTTTATTCTTAGAAAACTTAGAAGTTAAAAAAGGTAAAGTGTTTATTATTACCGAAGCTAATCGTAGTGCATACGCCCATTCTTATCCTCAAGAAGGTGCTCCTTTCTTTTACACTATTGAAACTAACTATGGAGAACGTAAATTTAAATTTGGAGCACGTGCTACTAGTCCAAGCGATCAATGGCCTTTCCCAGATGTATATGTACACAAATCATCTGGTCAAAAAATGTCATCACATGCACACGTAACTTAAACCGTGCATATCCAGGAGATCCAAATGGTACATATACTGAACAAGTTGCTTATGCAATTAAAGAATTAATCGTGCAAAATGATATAACAATTACTATTGACTTACATGAATCACTTAATAATTATTTGAACCCACCATATATTGGAAATCAGGTTATTGC
>LFRX01000001.1 GCA_001512985.1 Acholeplasmatales bacterium DTU056 | reverse complement strand
TATTATTCACTATTTGACCCCCTATTAATTATTGCATATATAATTCCACTAAAATATATTGAATTATCATATTATTTAATTATCATGGCTAGGTTATATCTGTCTGGACTATTTATGATAATTCTAGCCAAACATTTAGGTTTTAAAAATAAAGAAAGTTTATTAGGAATAGCTATTGTCTATTGTTTTAGCAATGTTGTAACCTACTCAGCATTTCGCCATCCAATGTTTACTAATGGACCAATGCTATTACCATTAATTATTTTAGGAACAATTCGTATATTCCAAAATAAGCGTCCATATTTATTGATCTTTAGTGCGTTTTATGCATTACTTGTGCAATTCTATATCTTTGTTTATTTATGTTTTGGATTTGAATTATTTGTTATAATTAAAACAATAATGTCAAAAGACGATAATAAAATTAAAATCAAAAAGTTTTTTAAAGTTAATTTCACTTACTTATTAGGAGCTCTTTTAGCAAGTTTCATTCTCCTTCCTCAAATCAATGCTATTCTTTTTGGGGGAAGAATTAGTTCAAAAGGCTTTATTTGGTATCCATTAGAAGAATATATTTTACAACTTATCACATATTTGATCCCATTAACAGCTCCTCGATATACAATCTCTATCGGAAACTTCTTTATTTTCTTTATATGTCTTCTTCATTTAAGTAGTAAAGAAAGAAAATGGTATTCATATTATTTGATAGTTTTATGTGTTCTATTGGCATTACCTTTCTTTGGGTATGTAATTAATGGTTTCTCATATATTAATAATCGTTGGACATTCTTAATAGCTCTACCATGTTCCTTAATGCTAGGAGACGTTTTAGAAGGAAAAATTAATATTAATGATGAAACTTATCATCATGCATTGAAATTGTTTATTTCGTTTGTTGTTGTAGTTGTATCATTAGGTTTAATATATGGTTTTAGCTTATTAAAATTATTTTGGCTAATAAAATATGTTGTATATATAATATTGCTTGCTTTAACCATTTATGTTATCAAAATCATAAACCAAATTAAGTTTTCAAATGTAAATTTCCAATGGTTTAATTCCAAAAATATCTTTAAAGTAGCATTATTAACTTCATTACTGTCATTATTGTCAATCGCTATTTACTATACTCAATATTTAACTCCGGCATATTCTTTTCAAAAATATTATTCAAATCCAGCTACTTATAATATCTTGAAAGAAGAAAATAATTTTTATCGGGTCGAAATGACTAGTTTTGAAGCTAATATGAACTATTTTGCTAATGATACTATTTTTTATCGTTTGCCATCAACAAGTGAATATAATACGATGACTAATGGATATATTAATAATTTCTTTAAAGAATTAGAAATTGTAAATAGCAATAATTCTGTTGGATACAATGGCTTTGATGGTAGGGCAAGACTATTAGTCTTAAATAATGTGAAGTACTATATTGTGCGAGAAAGTAAACCAACTCCAATACCATACGGATTCGAATATTATACTAGCATTGATGTCAAAAAATATGATCAAAATAAAAAAGTATTTCATCCAAATACTAACATCGAAAAAGTAAAAAATCAAATCGTTTACGAAAAAGCTGATGTTTATGTTAATAAAAATTTTGTTAGTTTTGGTAACTTATTTACCCAAACAATTTCAATTAATGACTTTAATAAATTACACCCATTACAAAAAGAATTACTATTATTGGATACCATTGTTCTTAATGAAGAATTACATTTTCCAACCGTTAACCACATTCCAGAAATTATTTGCCATCCAGTTGAAAACTTGATATTAGAAAATATCGAATTAAACGATAATCAAATCATAGTTCATAAAAATAAAGGCATTTTAAGATTTACAATTAATAATGTTCATAATAGCGAAGTTTTTATTGAAATAACAGGATTACATAGTCCTGATAAATTCAAAACATATGAGGTATATTATAGAACTTATCAAACAAATAAACGCGAAAAAAATTATGCTTATGGGCGTAATATGTATACTGATAATTCAACTCATTTAGTAAATTTAGGATATTTTGCTTATGAGAATTTATTAACAGTAGAAATTGAGTTTGATAAAGGTATTTATAACTTCAATAGTATTGGTTATTATTTAATCGATGCTAGTGATATTGAAAGTAAAGCGAAAAATTTATCTAATAATTCTTTAGCAAATTTAAAACTACTAGACAACGGATTTACTGGGCAAATTAACACTGCTAATGAAGGGCTTCTATTTGTTTCCTTACCATATTCTAAAGGGTTTAAAGCCTTTATAAATGGTAATCAAACTAAAATTTATCAAGCTAATATTGGATATATGGCAATAATTGTTCCAGCAGGGACAAGCATAATTGAATTTAAATATATGACACCTGGGTTAAATTTTGGATTAATTCTTTCAATAATTAGTTTGATTAGTGTTATAATATTGTTAGTATTTTATGAACTAATTAACTATCGTAGGTTAAAGGTTGGAAAATATAATGAAGGAAATAGTTAGAAAGTTTTTAAATAGTATTTATTTTATTATTTTAATTAATGGTTTAGGTTTAATTTTTTGGTATATTAAGCAACCAATATATTCGTATATAAGTTATCTCTTAGCCTTCATTTTAGTGATTATATTTAATGCTAGACGGATTGTTGTAGTATCGTTAATTTTAAATGGACTAATTGGCTATCGTGTTGTCTCGACTCCAGAATTTGAAAAATTATATAAGACCAATTTAATTGTTTTTACAACACTAACAATTATTTGCGTTGCTATTGTTACGTATGATTTATTCTTTAGACGAAAAGTTAAATTTAATTTAAAAAATAAAATATTTTTAGGATGGGTTGTTTTAGCAGTAGGCAATCTACTATCAATTGTTAATGCTACCAAAAACACTTTATTAATGATTGTAATGGGCTTCTTACAAATTATTGCCTTTTTAATCATCTTTATATTTATTGACCATTTAAAAGATGAAACCTCTGATGATTATTTTTCTCAAAGTGCAATCATCACTGGAATTAGCATTACAATTCAAATTTTTATTCATTTATTAAAAGAACCGGACAGTTATCAAGCATTATTTTATTCCTTAGGATGGGGTAATCGAAACACTATTTCGATAATGTATATGTGCCTAATTCCGCTAGTATTTTATCCATATTTTAAAGACCAACGAAAAATTTACGGAATAATTTTTTCGGGAGTTTTTTTCGTTATGACATTGCTAATGTTGTCAAGAGGAGCATATTTAACAATAGCTTTATTATTTATTCCGTTTATGGTTCTATCTTTTCGCTATATTAACGATAAGAAAAAATATATTAAGGATATGTTATTTACAATAATAATAAGCATTTCTTTGGCAGCTGCAATTATTTTTGGATTAGATAAACAGCAATATTTTTATGACCATATTGCAAGTAAAATCAAAAATATATTTTACTCTGCTGATCGTCTTAAATTAATAAAAATCGGTTTTAACGTATTTAAAAAATATCCTATTTTTGGTGGAGGATCTTTTACTGGTGCATATTATTTACAAGTTTTAAATGAAAGCCATGTTGCCACATATCACAACTATATCATTCATGCTTTAGCAACAACCGGTTTAGTTGGATTTGGTAGCTTTATTTATTATTTGTATTCAATTTTTTATAATTTGCGAACTAGACATAAATTTAATTTTTGTGTGTTCTTTGTAATGTTAGTGTTGTTAATTCATGGATTATTTGATAATACTTTTTATAATCCTTTATTTATGATCTTTTTATCAATATTATTGCCTATGATTAAAACAAAAGAAGAAGCACAACAATTAATAAATGAAAACGATTAAGTAAGGCAAAGATTTATTGACATTATAGTTTTTTTAAGTATAATAATACTGGAGATCTTCAGGGCAGGGTGAAATTCCCGACCGGCGGTAAAAGTCCGCGAGCCTCGATGAGGCACGATTTGGTGGAATTCCAAAACCGATAGTTAAAGTCTAGATGGGAGAAGATCATATTGTCCATAATATGATTGAGACTCCTTTTTTTTGCTCGTGGAAGATCCACGAGCTTTTTTTGCCCGAAGAAAAAAAGGAGGTATATAAATGATTAGTTTAAACAAAAAAATTGCTCTTACCGCAATTTTATCTACTTTAGCAACAATTTTATATATGTTCATTAAGTTCCCATTACCAATGTTATTTCCATCATTTCTAGATTTTCAAGTTTCTAACTTACCAGCAATTATTGGTGGTTTTTTGCTTGGGCCTGTATATGGTTCGTTAATTGTAATAATTCGCTTTTTGATAAAATTACCTTTTTCTTCGACACAGTATGTAGGCGAATTAGCTGATTTAATAATCGGTTTGGCAGTAGTAATATCTTCTAGTATCATTTACATAAAAAACAAAACTAGAAAAGGAGCGCTAATTGCTTTAACAACTTCAACCGTAATATGGGTTATAACTAGTGTTTTATTAAATCGTTATGTTTTGGTTCCGTTTTACATTGAATTGTTTTTTAAGGGAGATGTAAATGCCTTTGTAAATATTTGTAAGATAATTCCGGGAATTAATGAACAAAATTACATGCAAAAATATTTAGTTTATGCGGTATTACCATTTAATTTGTTATTATCTATCAGTGTGAATTTAATTACTTTTTTAGTATATAAGCGTTTATCAAACTTTATAAAAACATATTTTAATGATGAACAGGTTATTGAATTATCAAGTAAATTAGAGTAATAAATAAAAACTACTTATAAAAAATAAAACTAGCGAATTTACTTGACAAAAAAGAAAATTTAAGTATAATTAACTAGTGCACTAAAAAGGCAGCACTCGTTTGAATATAAGTGAAAGAGGTTTCCTGTAGAGGAAAGGAGTAGTCTAGCTGCTAGATGAAACTTTTCATAACTTTCTTTCCTTATATGAGAAGCGGGTCCTTTTTAAATCTAATAAAAGGAGGAAAATAAATGTCTCGTTATTTAGGACCAGTCTGGAAAAAATCTCGTCGTCTACGTTATTCGATTTTAGAAAATGGTAAGGAATTACAAAAACGTCCTTATGCACCTGGACAACATGGTCAAAGACGACGCAAACTTTCAGAATACGGACAACAATTAGCTGAAAAACAAAAAGTTCGTTTTACTTATGGAGTTAGTGAAAGACAATTTAAAAGATTGTTTGAAGCTGCTGGCAAAATGTCTGGTAAACAAGGTGAAAACTTCTTATATCTATTAGAATCAAGATTAGACAACTTAGTTTACCGCATTGGTTTTGCGACTACAAGAAAACAAGCGCGCCAATTAGTAACTCATGGACATGTTACAGTTGACGGCAAAAAAGTCGATATCCCTTCATATATCGTAACTCCAGGACAAGTAATTTCACTTAAAGAAAGTTCTAAAAACTTACAAATCGTTAAAGACGCTCTTGAACAAATGGTTGTCCGTAAAGATTTCGTTGCGTTTGACGAAGCTAAAATGGAAGCTACATATTTACGCTTGCCAGAAAGACATGAGATTTTACCTGATATTCAAGAAAACTTGATTGTTGAGTTCTACAATCGATAATAAGAAAAAACGCCAAGTTAAATTCAGAAATCTGATTAACTTGGCTTTTTTAAATGTTTTACATCAAAGTGCTTAATATTTGGGAGACAATGTTACAGACTATTTCTAAATAGTATTGATCAGTTTTAGTAAAGCGTGCTAATTGATAACTATCTAAATCTAATACTCCATACATTTTATTATTAACTTTTAAAGGAACTACAATTTCTGATTTCGTATCCGCATCACAAGCAATGTGATTTGTATGCTTACGCACATCTTTGACAATGATAGTTTGTTCTTTTTCAAAAGCACTTCCGCACACACCACGACCAATTTCAATAGTAGTGCAAGCCGGAAGGCCTTGGAATGGGCCAAGTTTTAAGCGATTATCTACATACAAATAAAATCCAACCCAACTTACTCCTTTAAGAAAGTATTTGATTAGTGAAGTGGTATTGGCTAAAATAGACATTATGCAATCATCATTGGAAATTAATTCTTTTAATGAAGTAATTAATAATTCATATGTTTCTTTTTTAGAAGTTGGTAATGAGATTTTTTTAAACATTTGGCACCTCAATTTTTAAAATGTGATTAATATATTCTTTATTAATAGTGTATAATAAGAACATGGATATTTCAAGATTAAATATTTAATAAAGCTTTTAGTTATAGTATAATATATTTCGAAGGAGTGAAATTATGATCTATTTGGATTACGCTTCCACAACCCCTATCGATGAAGAAGTTTTACAAACATATGTTCGAATCGAAAAAGATTTTTTTGCTAATAGTTCATCAATCCATAAATTGGGGATTGAAAGCAAGTATATGTTAGAAAAAGCCAAATCTGAAATTAAAAGTCTTTTAGACATTCCTAATCATGATTTAGAGTTTACATATAATGCTACTGAAGCAAATAACATGGCTATTTATGGAATAGCAAATAAATATAAAAGCGGGAAAATTATTACAACAAAAATTGAACATCCATCAGTTAGTGGACCGATGAAAGATTTAGAGGAAAAAGGATACAACGTAGTATATTTAGATATTTTACCTAACGGTATTATTGATTTAGAACAATTTAAAAAAGAATTAGATAAAGATACGATTTTAGTAGCGATTATTTGGGTTAACAACATTATTGGAACTATTCAACCTATTGGCGAAGTTATTAGATTAATGAAGGACTATCCTAAAGCAAAATTACTAGTTGACGCTGTACAAGGGTTATGTAAAACTGTTCCCGACTTTTCATTTAATGATGTCGACATGTTTACATTTAGTGCCCATAAATTTTATGGACCTAAAGGGGTAGGATGTTTAGTTAAGAAAAATGGATTAGAACTTGCACCGATATTACGTGGATCAAAAGCATCTAAAGCGTTAAAACCAGGAACTTTAAGTCTTGCAGGGATTGTGGCATGTGCCAAAGCGATCAAAAAATATTATCCATTGACAAAACAAAACGAACAAAAAGTAATTAAACTTTGGCATTACTTATATGATAATTTAAAAAATAATTCAAAAATTATAATTAATACTCCTTTAGAAAATATTTCACCATATATTTTTAATATTTCGATTCCATCAATGCAGTCGGAAACATTACTTAGATTATTAGAACAACATCAAATATATGTGTCTGCCGGATCAGCTTGTTCTTCTAAACAACAAATCCCAGAGCCAACAATTTTTGCTTTGAGTAAATCGATTGAACGAGCTACACATGCTATTCGAATGAGCTTATCAAGTAAAGTTGAATTACAAGACTTAGAAAAAGTTGTTGCAGTATTAAATACAATATAAGGAGAAAATGACGATGTATGATGTAATTTTAGTGAGATTTGGAGAAATGACTTTAAAGAAAAAAAATTATAATACTTTTTTAAAACAAATTAATAATAATATTAAACAAAAATTAAAAATTTTTCCGAATTTAGAAATTAAAGATGCTAGACATAGAATATACTTATTTTTAAATGGGCATAAACATGAAGAAGTAATTGAAGTTTTAAATACTATTGTTGGTCTTTCTTCATATAGTTTATGTAAAATAACTAGTAAAGATTTTGACGAAATTTCCCAAACGGCAATTCAATTAATTAATTATGCTAAGAAAAAAGAAAGAATTACTTTTAAAGTTGAGACAAATCGAAGTGATAAATCATTTCCGTACAATTCATTAGAAATCTCTCAAGAAGTTGCTAAAAGAATACTTCCTAAAATTCCTGGTTTAATGGTTAATGTACATCACCCTGAAATGACATTATTTATCGATTTTCGCACTGAAGGAGTCTTTGTATATTTAGATTCTATTCCAGGTCTAGGAGGTTTTCCAGGAGGAATGGCTGGATCAGGATTAGTAATGATGTCAGGAGGAATAGATAGTCCGGTTAGCGCTTTTCTTAGTATAAAAAAAGGTGTAAATATACAGGCAATTCATTTTTATTCTCCCCCACATACTAGTATCTTATCCTTGCAAAAAGTAATTGATTTATGTGAGCGACTTTGTGAATATATGCCAAATGGAAAAATGAATTTAATGGTTGTCCCATTTACTAAAATTCAAGAGAAAATATATCAATCAGTTGATGATTCATATATTATTACTATTATGCGCCGTATAATGTATAAAATTGCACATCAAGTATGTCAAAAATACAATATTGATTGTATAATTAATGGTGAAAGTATCGGACAAGTTGCTTCCCAAACAATTGAAAGTATGAAGGTTGTTAATGAAGTGACTAATATACCAATCTTACGTCCTTTATTAACGTATGATAAAACAGAAATTATTGAAATCGCTCGTAAAATTAAAACTTATGATATTTCCATCCGTCCATTTGATGATTGTTGTACGATTTTTGTTCCTAAGCATCCAGTAATTAAACCTACTATTAAAAAAGCAATTTATGAAGAAGAAAAATGCAATTTACAACAAGAAATCGAACAAGCTATTAAAAACATCGAAATTATTGAGTTATCATCAAATAATCATTATTCCGTACTAGAAATCGATACAAATCAAGACAAGTTTGAAATATAATTTTTTNNAGTTAAAAATATACATGACAGGAGGTGAAATAAATGAATACATCTTCAAACAACAAAACTAGTAGAAATAGACTATTAGTTCCTGGTGCTCAAAGCGCAATCGACCAAATGAAATACGAAATCGCTAATGAGTTTGGTGTAAATTTAGGTCCAGATGCAACAAGCCGTCAAAATGGTTCTGTTGGTGGCGAAATTACTAAACGATTAGTAAGACAAGCTCAACAAAGCATGGCAGGTACTAATAAATAATACACCAATTTTATAAAAGTGTCGCAAGACACTTTTTTTAATTTTTAAAGAAAGGAATGGCAAAATCAAAAAAAATATGATATCATACTATCGATAGAGGGGTGAAAAAATGAGCGATAAAATTAAACAAGGAAATTCAACTGGATCAATAGAACAACGTTTAAAAGAGTTAGAAAAAATCCTAGATGAATATAAACAACAATCTTCCAAAGAACGAACACTTACAGAACAAGAATATGAGGAGTATTTAGAAGAATATGATGCCTTATTATATGAATATCAGTTTTCATTGAAGGAAAACGAAACAAAAGAAAATAATAAAGAAAAATCAAAAACAAAGCTTGACGAAATCAATATCTTAATTTTAATTTATGGATTAATACAAATATTTTTATGCTTCCCAATATTGATGTATGATATCATTGGAATATCGATATTAGGATTATATAAAAAAATTTCACCTGCCTTATATTATTCTTCAGCCCTATACCGCAATTTAGCATTTTACACAGTTCCGGTATTATTAATGTTAATATCTTGGACAATTTATCTAAATTTGAAAAAGAAACTTGATAAAATTACATTTTTGATTGTATGGGGGATTCAAACTGCTATGCTAATCGGTGGGGGCATATACATTTACGTAACATTGCTACGTCTCTTATAGCGCTATGATAAAAAAAATTACTTCGGTAAATAATGAATACATAAAAGAATTGTCCAAGTTAAAACAAAATAAATATCGGAATCAACAACAATTATTTTTAGTTGAAGGTTACCATTTAGTTAACGAAGCTAAAGCGGCTAATCTTTTACAAACAGTATTAATTACGAATGAAGAAGATTATTTAAAAGGAATTAATAATATTTTAGTGAGTAATAATATTATCGAAAAATTAGCTCATACTAATAGTCCCCAAGGAATAATTGGAGTTGTGAAAATGATGCAAAAACCAAAATTGTGGGGAAATAAAATTCTTCTTTTAGATAATGTCCAAGATCCTGGAAATATTGGAACGCTTATTCGAACAGCCTTGGGATTTAATTTAGATTTAATTGTGTTAGGGAATGGCTGTGCTGATCTATATAATGATAAAACTATTCGGGCCACCCAAGGTGCAATCTTTAAAATTCCTATTTTACAAGAAAGTCTTGATATTGTTATTCCTCAAATTAAACAAATGCAAATACCCCTATTTGGAACAAGCTTAACAAATGCGGTGAAGTTGGAAAGCATCCCTAAACCTTCGCGGTATGCTTTGATTTTAGGAAATGAAGGATCAGGAGTAAATCCGAAATATTTACAAATGACTGATCAAAATATCTATGTCAAAACAAATGAAAACTTGGAATCATTGAATGTGGGGGTTGCTGGGGGGATAATAATGTATTATTTTAATAACTCACTTGACTAAGTTGAAAAAAGTGGTATAATAAGAGTGTATGATAGGACTGAAATGAGGAGTGAGCATGCGTCTCACTCCTTTATATATTAAATTCATTAAAATAAATAGATGGTGATATAATGGAAACGATGTTAGAAAAAGCTAAACGAATTGCAGAGCAAGAAGCTGAAAAACTAGGTTTAGAAATAGTAAGTGTTAGTTTTGTGAAAGAGTATGGGATGAAAATATTAAGAGTTGTTGCGGATAAGGAGTTTGGGCTTACTTTAGAAGATTCCGAACGGCTAAATTTAGCAATGCGCAAAGTTTTAGATGAAGATGATATTACAGATGAAGATTATTATCTAGAAGTAAGTTCAGTTGGAGCTGAACGTCAACTTAAAACTCGCCGTGAAATCGAACATGCTATAGGACGATATGTTAGTATCAAAACTGACAAAGGGAAATTTTTTGGAGATTTAGTGGAAGTTACTGATGACTCTCTAACATTGCGAATTAATAACAAAGGTCGAATGAGTAAAACGGTCTTTAAAAATGCAGATATTCAAGAAATAAGATTAGCAGTAAAAATATAGGGAGGATAATATGATTAGTAAAAACTTTTTTGAGTCATTACAATTAATAGCAGAGGAACGAAAATTAGATATTGAAGATATCTTAAAAAAAGTCGAAATTGCATTAGGGGTTGCTTGTCGCCATGTTAATCCCCCCTACACTGGTGATATTAAATTAGAAGTCAATTTTGAACAAAAAAAGATACGGGCTTTCGAATATAAATATGTTGTTGACCAAATTGATCCAAATGGGCCACGTGGTCAAATTCTTCTCGAAGAAGCCCAAAAAATTAAGGATCGTGCTAAAGTTGGTCAAATTATTAAAACTGAAATTGATTTTTCAATATTTAAACGAAAACCAGCACAATATTTTAAACAAATTTTTAACAATGGTTTAAAAGAATTAGAACGTGAAAGAGCTTATCAATATTTCAAAGAAAGAGTTGGCGATATTATTACTGCAAAAGTTGTTAGTGTTAATGATGGATTTATCACTTTCAATATAGGTCTAGGTTATGAATCACATATGCCAATCAAAGAAGGGCTTGAAGGCGAAGAATATAACATCGGTGATGAAAAGAAAGTTTACATAACTAAAGTCGAAAAAACCGGGAAAGGACCAAAAGTATTTATCTCACGTGCTAATAAAGAAATTGTCAAACGATTATTTGAAATTACTATTCCAGAAATTAGTAATGGTGATATTGAAATAATGGGTATTGCTCGTGATCCTGGTAGTAGAACGAAAATTGGCGTTATGAGTTTAAATCCAAATATCGATGCAAAAGGAGCCTGCGTAGGTGCGGGTGGTTTACGAATTAAAAGTATCAATGCGGCTTTGAATGATGAAAAAATTGATGTCTTCACTTGGAAAGAAGATCCGGTGGAGTTGATTGCTGAGGCGTTACTACCAGCGAGAGTTTTAAGTGTGATGCTTGACCAAAAAGAAAAGAAAGCGACTGTAATAGTTGATGATGATCAATATTCTCTCGCGATTGGACGCAATGGTCAAAACGCTCGCCTTGCCGCATACGTTACCAATTGGAAAATAGACATTAAAAAACTAAGTGATGCTCAAGAAGAAGGAATCGAGTTTGAATATAACGTTACCGGATAAGGAGGGATACAATGACTAAAAAAAGAAAAGAACCTATTCGTAAATGTGTTGTTACCCAAGAACAACATCCGAAAAAGGAAATGTTCCGTATTGTAAGAACTCCTGAGGGTAATGTTATTATTGACTTAAAAGGAAAAGCTAATGGGCGCGGAGCTTATTTAGTTAAATCGGCCGTAGCGATTAAAACGGCAGAAAAGAAAAAAATATTAGATAAACATTTAGAGGTGGAAGTTCCAAAATCAATTTATGAGGAATTATTAAGACTTCTTGAAAATAAAGATGAATAGTAGAAGGAAGTTTTTGAATATGTTAGGTCTTGCTCAGCGAGCAAGAAAGTTGGTTTCTGGAGAAGATTTATGTCTTAAATCTCTACAAAATAGAACTTGCCATCTAATGATCGTTGCAAGTGATGCATCTTTTAAAACATTAGATAAGTTTAAAAAGAAATGCTATTTTTACAATATTCCAATAATTGATGATTTTTCAACGGAAGAATTATCAATTGCAATCGGTAAGGAAATGCGAAAACTACTTGCAATTACGGATGGTGGATTTGCGAAAGCCTTACAAGAAATTAAAAGAGGTGATAGAGATGAAAGTTAAGGAGATTGCAGAAGCTCTCGAAGTAAATGTTGATGAAATAATTATGAAATTGAGTAATGTTGGTATTGAGGCGGATGCAGAAACAGTTGTTCGTGAAGATATAATTAAAAAATTAAGTCGCGCTTATAAACGTCCAATCCGCCCTGTGAAAAAATCGGCCACACCACCTAAAAAAGAAGAAGATAAACCTGAAGTAAAAATAGAAGAAAAAGTTGAAATAAAAGTAAAAGAGAAACCAAAACCAGTGATTGAAATAAAACAAGAAGAAATTAAAACTCAACCAAAACAAGAACAACCAAAATCAGAAGAAGACATCTTGGTTGAACAAGTTGTTAAAGAAATTGAAGAACTAGAATTATCTCGGGACTATGCTGGAAAATATAGTGATTATGAAGATGATGATAAACAATTTAGAAGACAAATAAAACGTCCAAAAGGAAAAAACATCAAAGATCGTAAGACTAATATTCCATCTAGTCAAACTCAAATTACTGAAAAGGTATTATATTATAGTGATGGAATGACTGTTGCAAATATCGCCGATGGATTAGGTGTTCCAGTAAGCGAGATAGTTCGTAAATTAATTACTTTAGGTTATATGGTTAGTGCAACCCAAGCCATTGAAAGAGAAATTGTGGAGTTGTTGGCTGAAGATTTTGGATTTATTCTAAAAGATAAAGAAGAAACAGACGTTACTAAATTTGAAGATTTAGTTATTGTTGATGATGAAGAAGATTTACAAGAACGTCCGCCAATTGTAACCATTATGGGACATGTCGACCATGGAAAAACAACATTACTTGATACAATTCGTCATACTAATGTTGCTGCCCGTGAAGCTGGAGGAATTACTCAACATATTGGTGCTTACCAAGTGCAAAAAAATGGGAAATTAATTACTTTTATTGACACTCCAGGTCATGCCGCATTTACCGAAATGCGTGCTCGTGGAGCAGAAGTAACTGATATTGTTATTTTAGTAGTTGCTGCTGATGATGGGGTAATGCCACAAACTAGAGAAGCAGTTGAACATGCTCAAGCTGCTAAAGTACCAATTATTGTTGCAATTAACAAAATTGATAAATCAAGCGCTGATCCAGAGCGTATTAAAGCAGATTTATCAAAACTAGATTTAATTCCAGAGGAATGGGGCGGAAATACTATTTATGTTCCAATTTCTGCACTAACCGGTAAAGGTGTTGACGATTTATTAGAAATGGTTTTATTACAAGCAGAAATGATGGAACTAAAAGCAAATCCAAATCGTTTAGGATTAGGTAGCGTGATTGAAGCCCGTCTAGACCGTGGCCGTGGTCCAGTAGCAACATTATTAGTTAGAAATGGTTCAATTAAAATTGGTGATCCAATTGTTGTCGGAACAACATGGGGTAAAATTCGTGCGATGTTTGACGAGTATAATAAAGCAGTTAAAGTTGCGGGACCATCAAAACCAGTTGAGGCCATTGGTCTTGAAGAAGTTCCATTAGCCGGCGATCCATTTATGGTTTTTGAAGATGAAAGAACAGCCCGAATGGTTGCTGAGGAAAGAAAACTTCGTGCATTAGAACGTGAAAAAGGCGTTGGTAAAAAAATCTCATTAGCAGATTTATTTGCCGAAGCAGGGAATACAACTAAAGAATTAAATTTAATAGTTAAAGCTGACGTTCAAGGATCAATCGAGGTTATTAAAGGCTCATTGGAGAAATTAAATGTTGAAGGCGTTAAAATCAATGTAATTCGTGGTAGCGTTGGAACAATTACCGAAACTGATGTAACATTGGCACAAGCTAGTGATGCTATAATTATTGGTTTTAATGTTAGACCAACAGCAAAGGTTTCTGATTTTGCTAAAGAACGAAATGTAGAAATTCGTTTATATAATGTCATTTATCGCATTTTTGAAGATATTGAAGATGCAATGAAAGGTATGCTTGAACCAGTTTATGAAGAACAAGTTTTAGGTCAAGCTGAAGTTAGACAAACCTTTAAAGCATCAAAAATCGGAACAATTGCTGGTTGTTATGTTACAAACGGAGTTATTGTTCGGGGTGAAAAAGCCCGTATCATCCGTGATGGTATTGTAGTTTATGAAGGTGAAATTGCTTCATTACGTCGTCATAAAGATGATGTTCGTGAAGTTCGTCAGGGCTTTGAATGTGGATTAACAATTCAAAATTATAATGACATCAAAGAAGATGACATTATTGAAGTATATACAATGGTTAAAGTTCAACGATAGGAGGACGTCAATGAGTGTAAAAAATGAACGACTTGCCAAAACAATTGAACGTGAAATAAGTAATATTTTGTTATTTAAAACTAAAGATCAACGGTTAAAGTATATAACAATTACTGGAGTACGCCTAAATAATGATTTTTCAATTGCTACAGTGTATTATACTGTAATAGGTGATGAAGAACAAAAAAAATCTACTGCTAAAAACTTAGAAGATGCTAAAGGATTTATTAAAACATTATTGGGGGAAACTTTAGAAATACGCAAAGTGCCAGAGTTGATTTTTAAATATGATGAATCAATTGAATATGGCAATCGAATTGAAGAAATATTAAAAAATTTAAAATAAAAAACGACCATTTGCAAAAATGGTCTTTTTCCCAATGGGGTGAGGTTTTTGAATCAAATTATAAAAAACAAACTTTCATTAGTTCCTAAACAACCTGGTTGTTATATAATGAAAGATATGCATAACAATATCATTTATGTAGGAAAAGCTAAAAACTTAGCAAATCGTGTGCGGTCATATTTTACTGGGAGTCATGATGCAAAAACCACTAAAATGATTTCCCAAGTTCATGATTTCGAATATATCATAACTGCCACTGAGACCGAAGCATTTGTGTTAGAGAATAACTTGATTAAGGAATATAATCCTAAATATAATATAATGCTAACTGATGATAAGACATATCCTTATATTTGTATTACTAATGAAACTCACCCCCGTATTATTTATACACGAGAAGTGTCTAAAAAGTTAGGAAAATATTATGGACCATATCCAAATGCCAAAGCAGCTAAGGAAATGGTTAATTTATTAAATCGTTTATATCCTTTACGAAAATGTACTCGACTTCCTAAAAAAGAATGTTTATATTATCATTTAGGACAATGTTTAGCCCCATGTATTAAAAATATTACTGCAAATGATTATGAACCAATATTGGGCAAAATCCATCAAATTTTACGTGGCAATATTAAAGATAAACTGAAAGAACTTGAATCATTAATGCTTGAAGCTGCCGAAAAGTTAGAGTTTGAAAAAGCTATTGAATATCGGAATTTAATTAACGACTTAAATAGTCTCCAAGAAGAACAAAATATGGATTCTAATTTGGTTGACTGTGATATTTTTGGTTATTATGAAGAAAATAATTTCTTAAGTATTCAGATCTTTCATATTCGCAATGGTAAGATGATTCAGCGAAATGGATTTTTATATGAATTATTTGGCAGTATAGAAGAGAATTTTATTAACTTTATCGTTCAGTTTTATTTAAATAACAATAACCCACTTCCTCAAGAAATAATTATTCCTGCTGAAATAGATGGAACAAATTTAAAAGAATTTTTACAAACACGCATTACTAATCCAAAGCGTGGCCAAAAGAAAGAGTTAGTTGAATTAGTAAAATTAAATGCTAAAGAGAAAATTAATGAACTATTATACCAACAAAAAATGGTTTATGAACGTACTTTAGGAGCGATAATCGAACTTGGCAATCTTCTCAACATTCCAACTCCTCATATAATTGAAGCATTTGATAATTCTAATATTCAAGGATATAGTCCCGTCAGTGCAATGGTTGTTTTTATTGATGGGAAGCCAAAGAAAAGTTTATATCGTAAATACCGCATTAAAACAGTTGAAGGGCCAAATGATTATCAAACAATGTATGAAGTAATTAAACGCCGATATTTACGATTAAAAAATAGTAATGAAGATTTTCCAAATTTAATTGTTGTTGATGGTGGTCAAAACCAAGTCAATGCAGCAAAAACAGCTTTAGAAGAATTAGAAGTTAATATTCCTATCTTGGGTTTAGTTAAAGATGAAAATCATAAAACTAATGCTTTATTTTTTAATGATAAAACAATTGACATAAATAAAAGAAGTGGATTATTCCACTTCTTAGAAAATCTTCAAAATGAAGTCCATCGTTATGCAATTACCTTCCATCACCAAGTTCACAGTAAAAATATTCTTTCATCAAAACTTGATGATATTCCTGGCATTGGAAAAGTTAAAAAAAGCAAAATCTTACGACTTTTAACTGATGAAGGAGTAAATATAGAGTCATTACGAAAATTAAATTTAACTGAAGAACAAATAAATGAAGTATTGAAATTATTTAGTAGTGACCGATGAAAATTTTATTGCATACTATACAATGATATGTTGGATGATGGAGGGGTGAAATTGAATCCAGAACGTTTTTTAACCAAGCGAGAACGCGAAATTTTTGAATTATTAATAGATAATTATGATACTATTGAAATTGCTAATTTGTTAAATATCAGCGAAAAAACCGTTCGCAATCATATTTCTAATGTTATTCAAAAATTAGGCGTTAAAGGGCGAAGCCAAGCCATTTTAGAGTTAATTCGAATTGGTGAGTTAACATTAGATAAATATTCATAAGCAAAATGTGTTATTGGAAGGATATCTATGAAAAAAATATATGGAAAAATTTACGCGGTTATTCCAAAAGAACGGGCAGTTATTATAAAAACAAAAAAGCAGTTAAAAACTTTGTTTTTAACTCGCAAAGCATTTAAAGATTTTGGCCCATATTTTATCAATAAGCCATATATTTTTGCATACATTTATGAAGAACCTAAAAATGTTGGATTAAAAAAAGGATATGAAGTTTATTCCATCATCAAAATTGTTCAAACAAATATTCATCATCCGAAAATTTTTTATGATTTAAGTGTTATTAGGCGAGGGGTAAAAAGTCTATTAGAACGAATCGAAAACAAACTCTTTATTGACTTAGAATTTACCCTTCCTCCTTATAATCAAAGTGTAAGGCATATCCCTGAAATAATTCAATATGGAATTATCCTAGAAGATAAAGATGGCAATATTATTTTAGAAGATTCATCTTTAGTAAAAACGCAAAAAAAACGGTCCTTAAATGTTCGGACATTAAAGTTTTTATCCAAAAATAAAGAAGATTTTAAGAATGCATGTACATATTTAGAATTTTACAATATGTTAAAAGAAATCATCAATCAATATGATGCTAAAATAATTGCATGGGGGAAAAATGATATTTTAATTCTAGAACGCTCGTTCGAACTCCATCAAGTTGAACCACTTGATTTTCGATCAAGATATATCAATTTAATGCAAATTATAAAAAACTATCATAACATTAAAAATGACTTAGGATTATTTTCTACATATGAACTATTAACTAATCAAAAAATTAACAAACAAAAGCATGACGCTTTTGAAGATGCCTTATTAGCAAGAGAAATATATCATTTATTTAAACAACAAATCTTTGAAGATGAATAAAAGCCTAAAAACTTATTTGTGAGTTTTTAGGCTTTTTATTTTAAGATACTTCCATTATTAGTGGAATAATAATTGGTTTTCGTTGGGTCTTATCATATATGAAATTACTTAATTCTTGAGTAATAAAGTTTGTAACATTATTATAATTAATGCGTTTAGTACGTGAAATATAATCATTATATAATTCTTCAGCTTTATTTTTAATTTCATTAGCCAAATCTTCAGATTTACGCATATAGATAAATCCACGAGAAACAATAGTTGGAGAAGTAATTTGACGGTGATGTTTATCAACAGTGAAGATTGCGGATAGCATACCATCTTCTGCAAGCAATTTTCTTTCACGAATAATATTTCCGTCTAAATCGTAGATTGAAGAATCGATGTAAATATTACCGGCTTTAACCGCATAATTTGAAAAAACTTTTTTCGAAGTAAAAGTTAAAACTTCACCGTTATCTAATAAGAAAATATTTTGTGGATTAACGCCAGTTTCAATTGCTAAATCACCATGTTTTTTTAGCATAGAATATTCGCCATGAATCGGCACAAAATATTTCGGTTTTAACATTGATAACATTAATTTTAATTCTTGTTGACTTGCATGACCTGAGGTATGCGTGTCAGTTAACGGACTGTTAACAATGACGTTTGCGCCGGCACGATATAATTTATTGATGGTACGGTTAATACTTTCTTGATTACCTGGAATTGGTGAAGAAGAAAAGACAATCGTATCGCCAGGCATTAATTTTATTTGTTTATGTGTTCCATTCGCAATTCTCGATAAAGCTGCTAACGGTTCACCTTGTGATCCAGTACTTAAAATAGTAATTTTTTCTGGTGGCAAGTGTGGGAACTCGTTGGCGGAGACGAACGTTCCTTCAGGAACATTTATATATTTCAATTTTTGTGCAACAGCTAAGTTTTTTTCCATACTGCGACCAAATGCAATTACTTTACGTCCGTACATAATACTTGCTTCAATAATTTGTTGGACGCGATGAATATTTGAGGCAAATGTTGCTACAATAATTCGTCCTTTAATTTGCGAGAAAATACTTTTAATACTGTCACCAATTTTCTTTTCAGAAACCGTAAAGTTTTCAACACTAGCGTTAGTACTATCAGATAAAAGTAGTAGAACACCTTCATGTCCTAACTTGGCTATTTTATAAAATTCGGTTTCACGAGATAATGGAGTAAAGTCAAACTTAAAGTCACCAGTATGGACAATATATCCTAAACTTGTTTTAATAGCGATTCCATATGAGTCTGGGATACTGTGGTTTGTAGCGAAAAACGAAACTTCAAAATTTTTGAATTTAAAGACGGAATTGTTATTATATTCAATGACTTTAGCATGAATATTATTATGTTCGGACAATTTATTCTTGATTAAACCCACTGCTAAGCCAGAAGCATAGATTGCAGGGATTTTTACTTTTCTTAATAAAAAAGGAATTCCGCCAATATGATCTTCATGACCGTGGGTGATAAAAAGCCCAACGATTTTTTCTTGATTATCAACTAAATATGTATAATCTGGAATGACATAATCTACGCCAAATGAGCTTCCAGGGAATAATATTCCACAGTCAATGATAATAATTTCATCATCGCATTCGATGACATACATATTTTTGCCGACTTCTCCAAGTCCGCCTAATGCAAAAAATTTAATATTTTTATCATTAAAAGATTTAACTAATGATAAATGTTTTTGTCTCTTTATCATGATGTCCCTCCTTTCTTTGAGACTAATTGAAACAAATTATACATATATTATACACAATTACAAACAAAAATAAAGTAAAATAATTTTGGTTTTGTTAAAAAGTGGCTTTTTTTATATAAAGATAGTATAATAAGCCAAGGTGATAGTAGTGAAGAAAAATGTTTTATTTTTAGATATTGATGGAACTTTGTATGATTATAAAAACAATCAAATTCCCCCTTCTGCAAAACTCTCTCTAGAAAAAATTCATTCAACAACCGAAATAGTAATTGCTACTGGGAGAGCAAAGTATATGTTGCATTCGATTGAAGAAATAAAACATTTAATCGATTATTATGTGTTAATCAATGGACAATATATTGTTAGTCAAAATGAAGTAATTTATCAAAATCCACTAAATAAACAAATTATTCACCAGGTTGTCCAATATTTAAGTGAGTACAACCTTCCATACGGTTTTCAAGGTGCAGACGAAGAAACAATTAGTCAAATTAATGATTCAATTGTAGCAACTTTCAAAAGAATTGGACTTTACCTTCCGCGTGAAGATAAAGACTTTTATCAACATAATGATGTTTTTCAAATGTGGTGTTTAGCCAAATACAACGAAATAACACCTTTAATTGATAAATTTCCGACACTAGATTTTATTCGCTGGTTAGATGTTGGTTTTGATATTTTAAATAAAGGAACATCTAAAGGAGAAGGGATGGTCAAATTAATCGAGATATTATCTTGGCAAAATAAAAATATTTATGCGATTGGTGATGGTGATAATGATTATGAGATGATAAAATTGGCGGATGTTGGAATTGCAATGGGGAATGCCACAGCTAAATTAAAAGAAGTGGCTAATTATGTTACTACAAATATTGATGAAGATGGTTTATATAATGCTTTGAAATATCTAAAACTATTATAAAAATAAAAAAATCAAGTTCATACTTGATTTTTTATTTACTAGAGTCATCCTCTAATTCTTCATCTTCAGTAGAAAACTCAATTGGAGTAGAATTTTTTGGAATATAGAAAGGATTTTCTTTATTAATACGATCATAAAATAAAATGCCTTGTAAATGATCGTATTCGTGTTGAAAGACGATTGCTAAATAACCTTCTAAGCGAGATTCTGCTTCAAACAATTTATTTTCTCCAAAATCATAAAAATAAGCTCTAAAGCGAATACGTCGTGGGCGATGAACAAAACCTTGAATAGTTCGGTCAACTGATAAACATCCTTCGCCAGTGGGTAGGAATGTTAATTCTTCACTGTGAGAAAGAATTTTAGGATTTATTATTCCGTAATGAAATTCTTCGCCATCTTCATTGGAAGCAAAAATAACAAACATTTGTTTTTGGATGTTTAATTGCGGAGCAGCAAGTCCCACGCCAGGACGAATATTATTAGCAGCACAAAATTCAATATCTTGGCTATGTTCTAAATATTGATTCATTTTTATTAAAGTGTCTAGATCTTCTTGACTTAAAGGAATTGGCACTGGTTCCGATTTAAGTCGTAAATTAGGATGATCATCTTTAATAATATCGCTATATCTTAAAAAATTATTACTCACTATAGTATTTATCTCCTTTCTCAAATACTTACTACAAATTATATAACTATTATACCAAATCTTTTATTAAAATACAATTTATAACTTCCGGTTAAACGAAAGGCTGCTCTTTGCAGCCCTTCGTTTAATAATTACATCTTAAAATCTCCAGCTAGCACCAATAATTACTAATAAGATGAATAATACAAGGATTAATGAATAACCATATCCAAATCCTGTTGTAGGATAGCAGCAACCATAATTATATCCCATAACCAAACCCCCTTTCGTATTAAGTTCACTTTAATATATGATGCTAATACTTGTTTTGTAAGTATTTTGACCTAAATAGTTTTTTTATTTGCAAAATAGAAAAAAACTGCTACAATTAACATGGTGAGAATATGAATAACGAATATAAAATTGATTATGATATGTTTACAGCTCAAGAAATTGTTCAGATTATTAATTTTTTTAGATTAATTGAAAAAACAAAATATCAAAAAGTTGACCCTGATTTACTAAAGACCAAATACAATGAATATCGAAACATCCTTCGTAATAAAGCATTAGAAAAACAATATGACAAGATGTTATACGAAAAATCAAATGTTTCGATCTATCAAGTAATTAAATCATTAAAATGAATAATTATCATCTGGGGTATAACTAGTATCGCCAGTATCACGAATTTGTAAGAAGTTTTCGATACGAGTAACACGACGTGCTAGATTATCAATGCGACGACGGTTTTCTCTAATTTCACGTTGAAGTCTTTCTAATTGAAATCCTGGAAAGAATGAGCTTTGACCAAATTCAGGGAATTGTTGTGGATTTGGACCAAAACCAGGTGTTTGTTGAAATGGCGGTGTCATTTGGCCAGGAAATCCCCCAGGTGGCATATTTAATCTAGATGAATTTTTGTTCAACATCTTTCAGCCTCCTTTTCATATTTATAATATGGAGAAATAAGTAAATTGTGAATAAAATTAAATGAGGGATTTATATGCGTCTTGATAAATATTTATCTTATTCTTTAAACATCACTCGTAAACAAGCAAAAAATTTGATAAAAGACAAACAAATTTTGATTAATAATCAACTTGTTTTAGATTCTAATTATCATATTGATGTTGATAATGATGTAGTAAGTTGTCAAGGGGAAGTTATTGAATATGAACAATTTGTTTACTATATGTTAAATAAACCAGCAGGAGTAATTAGTGCTACTATAGACAATCAATATGAAACAGTACTTGATTTAATTGAGCCAAATGATTGCAAAAAGGGCTTATTTCCAGTTGGGCGCCTTGATATTGATACGGAAGGATTGCTGATTTTAACTAATAATGGTAAATTAGGTCATTTATTAACCAATCCAAAAAATCATGTGGAAAAGAAGTATTATGTGGAAGTACAGGGAGAATTGACAAATAAGGATGTGGAGATATTTGCAAAAGGGATGAACCTTCCGGATTTAAAAAAAGGTTTTATAAAAACTCTTCCTGCTGAATTAGAAATACTTACAACTGGAGATATTAGTACATGCTATGTTACTATTTTTGAAGGGAAATATCATCAAATTAAACGAATGTTCGAACATGTTAATAAAGAAGTAATATATTTAAAACGGATTATGATAAAAGGGATATACTTAGATGAAACATTAGAACCTGGTGAATACCGTCGGTTAACAGCTGAAGAACTGCACCGTTTAAAAGAAGGATTTAATTTATAATTGTTCTTTTTGTCACCAAAAATCCTCAATACTAATAAATTAGTATTGAGGAGGGAATACTTATGGAATCAAAATTAGAACAATTCAAAGATTTTGTTCGAAGACATCCATTATTACGAGATGAAGTCCGAAACAATCGTCGAACATGGCAAAGCATATATGAAGAATGGGTACTATATGGAGAAAATGATTCAATCTGGGAACCATATCGTATAAATTCAGCTGAGCAACTGTCTTTAGAAGGACCGGGAATGGATAATATTAAAAACATTATTTCATACCTTCAAAAAATTAATCCTGATACATTACAAAAAACCTTAAATACGGTTCAGAAAGCCATCCAAATTGCTCAATCAATCACACAATCTAAGAAACGACGACCTCGATATTTTGATGAACCATATAACTCGTATTATGATGATTGGTGGGACTAAATGAGAGATGAAATCTTAGTAAAATTATATAGTGATGAGCGTATTTTGGAGTATTTGCGGAAAAATCCGAAATGGTATTATTATCTTGATTTAGATCCACGAAACTATATTTATTTTGAACGTGAAGCGAAAGAAGCTTTAAATATGACAGTTGTGGATAAAATAGAGAATTTAAAAAAGCAAATTAATTTTGTTTCATCTTTAATAAAATATTTAAGTAATAAATAATTATATGTGTTAAGTAAAAACACTTGACAGATACTTATGGATATGCTATAATACAAGAGTTAATAAAGGAGGTAAAACAAGTGGTTAAATTACGTTTACAAAGATTTGGTACTAAAAAACGTCCTTTCTATAGATTGGTTGCTACAAACTCTACTAGTCCTAGAGATGGTCGTTTTATAGAAGTTATTGGAACTTATGACCCGCTAAGTTCAACTAATTCAATTAAAATTGATGAAGAAAAAGCCTTAAAATGGTTACAACTTGGAGCTCAACCAACTGACACAGTTAAATCACTATTTACAAAATGCGGGATTAATGAAAAATTTGTAAATAATAAGAAGTAGGATTTGCTATGAGCGAAGTAAATTATGAAAAATTTGTTGCGGATTTGATTAAACCATTAGTTATTCATCCAGGAGATGTTGTCGTTACCACTCTTTCTGAAGAGGACGACTTAATTACTCTACAAGTGATGGTTAATCCTGATGATTTAGGCCGAGTAATTGGCAAAAAAGGTCGCGTAGCAAATTCCGTTCGAACTCTTGCTTATGCCTGTGCGGCACGTAATGGCAAAAAAATTAATGTCTTAATTGATTCGTTTTAACCTAACTGCTGACAAAAATCAGCAGTTTTATTATTTTACTTGACATATAATATAGACATAGTATAATATAACATATGAATGATTATTCATATGTTTTGTGGGGTGTTTATGTGAAAAACATAGAAAGAAGTGTTGAATTGTTAAAGGTTTTAGCGGACTCAACACGTTTTAGAATTTTAGATCAATTAATCCATAAGACAATGTGTGTGAAAGAGATTGCTAAGGAATTAAATGCTACACAATCAGCGATTAGTCATCAATTACGTATATTAAAAGAATATAACTTAGTTAAAGCCAATCGTCACGGAAAGCAAGTCTTTTATTCGCTGGGGGATGAGCATGTAAGGAATATCATTGAACAAGTAATTGTGCATGTTGGACACAATTGAGGAGGAGTTTAGGTGAAAAAACAACTTTTGCTTGACAATATTGAAAGTTCAAGCACTTATCGTAAAATTGAATTTGATATTGCCAATCAATTCAAAAATGGTTTTATCAAAATCAACCCCCACAAAGGCTTGATGACCATTCATTTTACAGATAATAGTCAAATAGATCAAGATTTAGAATTAATTAAAACAATAATTAAAAAAGTTGTTCCAGACGCAATAATAACTGAAAGAGAAGATGTCGAAGTATATCGAAAAGTATTGATCTTAGAAGGATTAGATTGTGCAAACTGTGCCGCTAAAATTGAAAGAATTGCGAAAAGAAACTTTTCTCATGAATTTCTAACAGTTGATTTGGCGACTAGCCGATTTATTATTGAAACTACTGATGAGTCGTTAATGGAAGATTTAGTCGAACGTGTCCAAGATATCGCAAGTTCTGTAGATAATAAAATAATTGTTCATACCAAAGTCAAAAAGAATATAACACATCATCCAGTTACAATAACCAATAAAAAATTAATTCAATTCATTGTTGGTTTTTCGATTTTCTTAATTGCGGTATTTTTAAAACATGTTTTATTTAAATGGATTTTGCATATTGAAATATCATTTTGGATGGACAAATTAATTTTATTATTACATTTTATTGGGTATGTCTTTTTAGGTGGCGATGTATTGTATGGTGCCTTTAAAAACATTAAATCTGGACGAATCTTTGATGAAAACTTCTTAATGTCACTTGCCACCATCACTGCTCTATTTATTGGATATTATGAAGAAGCAGTTTCAGTAATGACTTTCTATAAAATCGGTGATTTATTACAAGAATATGCGGTTAATCGTAGTAGAAATTCTATTCGTGAGTTAATAGGGGTTCATAATACAAAAGTAAATATCGAAGTTAAAGGAGAGATTATAGAAGTTGATCCGTTAGAAGTGTTTGTTGGAGATATTATGGTTATTAAACCAGGCGAAAAAATTTCTTTAGATGGAGAGATTATTTCTGGTTCAACTTCACTTGATATGTCAGCTTTAACTGGCGAAAGCATTTATCAAGAAGTCGCTGTTGGTGATCAAGTACTATCAGGATCTATTAACAAAGGTAGTTTAATTAAAGTTAAAGTTACTAAAATTTACGAAAATTCTACAATGCCAAAAATTATAAATTTAATTGAAAACGCCAGTTCCTTAAAATCACGTACAGAAAAATTTATTTCTAAATTTGCTCGTTATTATACACCAGTAGTAGTTATATTATCAATGCTAATGATTATCTTACTTCCAATTGTTGAACAAGATTATTCATGGGTAACATATCAAGATGCAATTTATCGAGCGATGGTATTCTTAGTTATTTCTTGCCCGTGCGCTTTAGTTTTATCGATTCCACTTGGTTTTTTTGGTGGAATTGGTGGAGCTAGTAAACAAGGAATTTTAATTAAAGGTAGCGATTATTTAGAAGGATTAAATAGCATCCATACAGTTATTTTTGATAAAACAGGGACATTAACTAAGGGAGAATTTACGATAAGTGATATTATTCCGACAAATGGTTTTACTAAAGAAGAAGTGTTAGAATATGCAGCGTATGCAGAGAGTACATCAACACACCCAATTGCTAAATCAATTGTGAATGCTTATGGGCAAAAAAACATTAAATTTGACGAATTAGATGTTACTAATGAAAAAAGTACCTTAGGAGCGTTCGTTAAACGTAATAATAAAAATTTAATAGTTGGAAAAGCAGAATTTGTTTCCTCATTTGGAATAAATGTACTTGATGTTCATGAAGTTGGCGTAATTGTACATGTAGCATATGATAGTGTTTATATGGGGTATATTATTGTTGAAGATGAGATTAAGGATGAAGTTGCTAAAGCCATTAATGAATTACGGGAGTTAGGCGCAAAACAAATTATAATGCTAACTGGAGATAATGAAGATGTGGCTCGTGATGTAGCTAATAAATTAGGAATCGATCAATATTATGCTAATCTATTACCAGTTGATAAAGTATCAATAATGCATGAAATAAAAAGTAAATTAAATCCGAATGACAAAGTAGTATTTGCTGGTGACGGAATTAATGATGCTCCGGCTATTAGTAGTGCTGATATTGGGATTGCAATGGGAGCGTTAGGTAGCGAAGCCGCAATTGAAGTCGCAGACGTTGTTTTAATGAGTGATGAAATTTCAAAATTACCAATAGCCGTAAAAATTGCTCGGAAAACCCGACGAATCGTAATTCAAAATATCGTTTTAGCTTTGGCTGTTAAATTAATTGTATTACTTTCAGCTCCATTAGCAAATGTACATATTTGGGAAGCAATATTTGCAGACGTTGGCGTATCGTTGCTTGCAATACTAAATGCGATGCGAATTATTAAAAATAATTATTAAGAGCATTATCTAATGCTCTTTTCTTTTTATCCATCATAGCAAAATGTTTTTTAATATGATATAATTAATTTGAAAAGGAGAATGGTTATGAATTTAGTATTGTTTGGAAAAATTGTTGGAACACATGGAATAAAAGGTGAGGTAAAAATATCTTCAAATTCGGATTTTAAAGAAGAACGATTTAAAATTGGCAATACTTTATATGTTAAGAAAAATAATGACTTTATTCCGATTACTATTCAAAGCCATCGTGTTCATAAAGGATTAGATTTAATTACTTTTAATAATTATAAAAATATCAATGATGTTTTAGAATTTGTAGATTTAGATGTCTATGTTAATTATGATAGTGTAGAAGAATTGCCAGATGATGAATACTATTATCAAGAACTTTTAGATTGCAAAGTATATGATATCAACAATAATTATATTGGAATAGTAGTAGACCTTTTAGATCTTCCTCAAGGGACAATTTTAAAAATCAAGCAGGATAATAAGAAATCCTTAGTTCCTTTTAATGATGAATTTGTTAAAGAAGTTAATTGCGAAGAAAAAATTATCATTATTGATCCAATTGAAGGACTATTATGAGAATAGATATATTAACCCTTTTTCCAGAAATGTTTGAAGGAATCTTAAATTCTTCCATCATTAAGAGGGCAATAGAAAAAGAAAAGGTTACTATCAATATTTACGATTTTCGTGACTACTCCACCAACAAACATAAAAAAGTTGATGATTATAGTTATGGTGGCGGAGCCGGAATGATAATTAGTGTTGAGCCAATTGTTAATTGTTTGCGTGATATCCCAAACTATTCACAAGCTTACAAAATTATTACCTCTCCACATGGCACACCATATAATCAGACTAAAGCAAATGAGCTTTCCCAAAAAGAACATTTAATTATTATATGTGGACATTATGAGGGAATCGACTACCGCATTACAAACTATATCGATGAAGAGATTTCGCTTGGGGATTTTATTTTAACAGGTGGAGAAATTGCAAGCTTAGCAATTTTAGATAGTGTAGTTCGGTTACTCCCAGGAGTTTTAGGTAATCAAGACTCTATTCACGATGAATCATTTTCACAAGGATTATTAGAATATCCTCAATATACTCGTCCTGAAGAATTTGATGGTTATAAAGTCCCAGAAGTATTACTATCCGGAAATCATGAATTAATTCGAAAATGGCGTCGATTTAAGTCGCTTGAATTAACCTATCACAAACGGCCAGATTTATTAACTAAAGTTAATTTAACTAAAGAAGATATGGAGTTTTTAGAAAAAATAAAAAAAGGGCAATCACTATGAAAAAAATAATAATTACCCTATTATTTATTTTCATTCTAGTTGGTTGTAAAGCACAACCTCATGAAATTAGTACTGCTATCGAATTTGATAAAATTATTGCTAAGAGTGTTGTTCGATATGATTTGCGAACTTATGAAGAATGTTCTAATGGACATATTCCGGGATTTTTATGTATTGATAATGGCGATTTAAGTCCGGTTGAACAAGCAATATATAATATTACCAATAAATATAGCAACTATAAAAAAAGTGATATAATCGTATTAATTAGCAAAAACACCATTGATGCACAAGAAGCAGCCTCACAATTGGCCAAAAAAGGCTTCAAAAATATCTATTATTTTAGAGGAGGTTACGATGAATATGTTAACCAAAAAGGTGATGATTTTGAACCAGAAGTGGGCTGTGATTGTTAAGAAATATTTATTATTAATTATCGTTGTAATAAATAGTTTATTTTTAAGCAGTTGTAAGTATATTAATGATTTTACTTCTCTAGAGCAAAACCAAGATCCTAAAGAATTATATAAAATAATAAATGAGATTTCTTTAGAAGTTATGCCTGCTAATCTTACCGTATATGCCCATGGATATTATTCACGTTTTGGGCTTGGTACACCAAATATTGTTAATCAGGGTAGCGGGGTAATATTTCATAGCGATGATCAGTATTATTACTTTTTAACTTCTAACCATGTTGTGTATATATCTGATGATTATAAAACCAAAAATTACTATGTCAATGATTATAAAAATAACGAATATCAAGCTTTTTATGTATATAGTCATCCTAATTATGATCTTGCTATTTTTAAATTTGTTAAAACAAATAATTTAACGGTTTTAAATATTTCCTTAAAAGATCCAGAGAAAGACGAAATCGTCTTTTCGATAGGACAACCAAAAAATCAAAAGAATACAATAACTGTTGGATCTGTTTTAAAGTATGATGTGCCAGTATGTAAGGAATGTGATAGTATTCGCAGTAATGTTACTTTTTTATGTATTATTCATGATGCTATTATTAATCATGGAAGCAGTGGAGGAATGTTAATTAATTTAAAAAAAGAGGTTGTTGGAATTAATACTTTTGGTTCTTTAACTAATAATCAAGGGATTGCTGTACCGGCATCTAAAATTCGTGAGTTCATTGAGTTGGCCAACAATCAATAAATTATAATAAAAGAGACAAAAAAAGAATAATTATTATTGAATTGTCATTTAATATATGGTATAATTACACAGGTTATTTTTAAATAACTAATCACGATGTTCCGCTGCTATTGTTTTGATAATAGTAAGAACATTGGTAGAAGGAGCGTGGAAAAAATGTCACAACAATTAATTCAATCAATCACTAAAGAGTATATGAAACAAGATATCCCTGAATTTAGACCTGGGGATAATGTTAAAGTTCACGTTAAAATTAAAGAAGGTAATCGTGAACGTATCCAAGTTTTTGAAGGTTTAGTGATTAAAAGACGTGGATCAGGAATTAGCGAAACATTTACTGTCCGTAAAGTATCTTACGGTGTAGGTGTCGAAAGAACATTCCCAGTTCATTCACCAAATATTGCACAAATCGAAGTAGTACGTCGTGGGAAAGTTCGTCGTGCCAAATTACATTACATTCGCAAACTATCCACAAAAGCTTCTCGTATCAAAGAACTTCGTTAACAAAAAAAGCAGTCTAACTGCTTTTTTTTGTTACCCATATATGTTTTTGTCATATATTAATATCGAGGTGGGAAAATGGAAGTTTTCCATTTGATCGGTATTAAGGGAACAGGAATGTGTGCATTGGCTTGTGCTTTAAAAGATTTAGGATATCAAGTAAGTGGAAGTGATTACAGTACAAATTATTTTACCACAAAAATACTAACTGAAAAAAATATATATCCACTAGAATTTAGTACTGACAATATTACTGCTGATAAAATATATATTGCTAGTCATGCCTATGATGATAATAATATTGAAGTTAGTGAAATAAAAAAACAAGGTTATCAACTATATTATTATAGTAACTTTATAGAGCATTTTTTTAACAAAACTAAAATTGGAGTAAGTGGAACTCACGGTAAAACTACTGTTACATCCCTTATTAAAGATTTTCTTCCTAAAGATAAAACAACGTATATTATCGGAGACGGACGGGGCGGAGGAGTAAAGGATTATCAATATTTTGTATTTGAAGCTTGTGAATATAAAAATCACTTTTTAAACTATACATTTGATTATTTGGTTATTAATAATATTGAATTGGACCATCCAGACTTTTTTAAAACCGTTGATGATGTATTACATTCCTTCCAACAAGCAAGTGATAGAGCAAAATGTTTAATTATCAATGGCGACGATTCTAATTGTCAAAAAATTAGTCATCCCCATAAAATAACTTTTGGATTAAATCCAAATAATGATGTTTATGCGATCATTAAGGATCAACATCAATATGGATTTTTAATAGAAGTATATAAACAAGATGAAACCATATTATTAAATATTCCTTATCCAGGTATTTTTATGGTGTATAACGTCTTAGCCTGTCTAGCAACTCTTGAGGCAATGGGGATTAAGAACATTAATTATCAAGAAAAAATTGTTAATTTTCAAAAACCATATCGTCGACAAGAAGAATATTTTTATTATGATAATATTCTAATTGATGATTATGCGCATCATCCAACGGAAATAAAAATGTGTTTGCAAGCCATTAAACAAAAGTATCCCGATAAAAAATTAATTGTGATTTTCCAACCGCACACCTATTCGCGGACATTACATCTCTTAAATGAATTTAAAGAAGCTTTTCAAGATTTAGATATTTTTTATTTAGAAAAAACTTTTACATCTGTTCGTGAACAATATGATGAGGAAAAAGAAGAATTTATTTTAAAACAATTTTCAAATGCGAAAAGATTTAATGTTCAGGTTTTAAAACAAATTTCCAAAATGCATAATGCATGTATTTTATTTTTGGGGGCTGGAGATGTTAGTAAACACATAAAATCAATAATATGAAAACGTTTTTTGAAAATGAAGAATATTTTTTCATAATTTACTTGATATATGAAAAATAATATGATATTATATATACAAAAAAGGGGTGAGAAGAAATGAGTCAACCAAAAATTTATGATATTGCTGGAGCGGCAGGTGTATCACTAGCGACTGTTTCAAGAGTTTTAAATCACCCAGAAAAAGTTAAAAAGGAGACACGCGAACGCGTATTAAGAATTATTCGTGAGAAAGGATACAAACCAAACGCTAATGCTCGTGGGCTTGCTTCACGTCGTTCTACTACAGTTGCCATTGTTGTTCCTAAACTAACAAGAGCTTCTGTTGCGGAAATGATACAAGGTGTAAGTGACAGCGCCCAGAAGTATGGATATACAATACGCTTATTTGTTAATGACGACCCAACCCGTGCGAAAGATTTTTGGGCAGAAGTGATAGCTTCATCAGTTGACGGAATTTTATTTTTAAATGATGAAATGACGCAGGAGGTATACGAGTTAGTTAAGAACACACCAGTTCCAGTTCTATTTATTAACTCAGTAGCCAAAGGAGAACAATTTGGTAGTGTGGGAATCGATTATCAAGGTTGCGCTTACCAGATAACCGAAGAAATGATTCGCCGTGGAAACAAGGATATTTTGTTCGTAAGTAACGAACGTGTGTATTCCGTTAACATTCTAATGGAAAAAGGCTATCATGCAGCAATGGTCGCAAATGGGCTTGAACCTAAAATTATTTATTCGAGCGGAGAATTGGCTGTTAACGAAAAATTCTTTAGTGAATATCTAGATCATCATGTTCCAGAAGTTGCGATGTTAGTTCGTGACTCAATGGCTATTTCCTTTATGAATTCCGCAATCCGTAAAGGAATTAAAGTACCTGATCAATTACAAGTAATTGGTTTCCAAAACACTAGATATGCATTATTGGCTAACCCTAAATTGACATGTGTTGAGATTCCAATTTATGAAATCGGTAATCAAGCCATGGAAGTATTAACGAAATTAATGAAAGAAGGATTAACTGTTGATTCAGATAATCCACACTTATTGGTCGATTACAAAATTATTTGGCGCGAAACAACTCGCAATTAAGATTAGCTAGAGTGTTTGAGTTGCGTTCTTAGAAGCCCTCTCCTTAAGGGCTTTTAATTATTAGACAATAAAAGGAGATTGATTCGTTATGAATTTATTGCAGGAGTTAAAATGGCGCGGGCTAATTTATGATATTATTAATGAAGAAGAATTAGCCAAAAGATTGGAAGAAGGACCAATTACTTTATATTGTGGTTTTGACCCAACAGCTGATAGTTTACATATCGGGTCTTTATTACCAATTATTACACTACTTCGTTTTTATAAAGCAGGACATAATATCATAGCTTTAACTGGTGGTGGAACAGGATTGATTGGGGACCCAAGTGGTAAAAAAGCTGAGCGTGCTTTAAATCCTTTTGAAACAGTCCAAAAATGGTCGAGTTTATTTAAAAAACAATTAAGCCGCTTCTTTGATTTTGATAACAAACGAGCCTTTTGTGTTGATAACTTTGAATGGTTAAGTAAAATTACTGTTATCGACTTACTAAGAGATTATGGGAAACACTTTAGTGTTAACTTTATGTTAGGAAAAGAAAGTGTGCGTTCCCGACTTGAAGATGGAATCTCATATTCTGAGTTTTCATATATGATTTTACAATCTATTGACTTTTTAACGATGTATCAAGATCCTGTTTTAAAATGTGAAATGCAAATTGGTGGACAAGA
>LFRX01000055.1:24779-50561 GCA_001512985.1 Acholeplasmatales bacterium DTU056 | reverse complement strand
TTTGTAAACGCTTTCTAAAATTTTTCATGGGAGGTTAATATGAATAAATTTGATTACATGCAGAAGCATGGCTATGAACAACTAGTCTATTTTTATGACAAAACAACTGGCTTAAAGGGGATTACTTGTATTCATGATACAACACTAGGGCCAGCATTAGGTGGGACTAGATTGTGGGATTATCAAGATGAAGAAGAAGCTTGTCTTGATGTATTTAGACTGGCTCGAGCGATGACTTACAAAGCTGCTGCTGCAGGGCTAAACTTAGGAGGAGGTAAAACGGTATTAATCGGGGATGCTAATAAAGTTAAAAGTGAAGAATATTTCCGCGCTTTTGGCCGTTATGTCCAAAGTCTTAATGGTCGTTATATTACTGCAGAAGATGTAAATACAACTACCCAAGACATGGAATATGTAAGTATAGAAACTGATTATGTTGTTGGGTTAGAAGGAAAATCAGGAAATCCTTCTCCAAAAACAGCTTTAGGAGTATTTTACGGAATTAAAGCTGCTTTACAATATGTTTTTGGTGATGATGACATTAGTAAATATACTTTTGCAGTTCAAGGCGCCGGACAAACTGGATATTACTTAATTAAATATCTACTTGAGGCCAAAGCGAAAAAAATATACTTAAGTGAAATTAATGAAAATCATATTAAAAGAATGCAAGCAGAACATCCAGAAGTTGAATTAGTGGGTGTAAATGACATATATAGTTTAGATGTTGATGTCTTTAGTCCATGTGCATTAGGTGGATCTTTAAATGATGAAACAATTCCTCAAATCAAAGCTAAAATCGTTGCCGGTTCTGCAAACAACGCCTTATTCGATGAAGAAAAACATGGTATGATGTTAAGAGAACGAGGAATTTTATATGCGCCAGACTTTGTGATTAATGCAGGTGGATTAATTAATGTAGCTCATGAGTTAAAAGGATATAATGAAGAAGATGCGATTAAAGATATTAAGAAAATTTATGATCGTCTATTAGAAATATTTAAAATGGCTGATGAAAACAATATCTCAACTCAACAAGCAGCCAAATTATTTGCCAAAAATCGTATAGAAAAAATCGGACGCATTCGTAGCAATTACATTCCAAAATGAAACACATAACATTTATAATTGGTCATTACGGTAGTGGTAAATCAGAAGTATCCTTAAATTTAGCAATCCAAAAAAAGATCGATTATGTCATTGATTTAGACATAATCAATCCATATTTTCGCAGTCGCGAACAAGAAAAAACTCTTGAAGAATTAGGAATAAGGCTCATCTCCTCTCCTATCCCTAATTCTTTAGGGAGTGATTTACCATATCTTGATAGCAAAATCTTTTTACCATTTAGAAATAGAAAAGTAAAAGCGGTGTATGATTTTGCTGGGGAGATTAATGGATTAAGAATAATTCATCAGTTTAAGAATGAAATCAATCTAGGTGAACTAGATATATTTTTTTGCCTAAATTGTTTCCGTAAGGAAACTGATAGTTTCGAAAAAATTATGAATTTAATTCAAAAATTTGAAGACTATTCCCAATTGAAAGTTACAGGTTTAATTAATAATTCTAATCTTTTAACTGAGACAACATGTCAAGATATTTTATCTTCCCAAGAAATTATTCATAATGTTAGCAAGGCTGTAAATATTCCAATTGTGTTTACTTGCGGGATAAAGGAAGCTTTAGAAAACTGTCCTAATATTTTGGGTGAGAAAATAATCCTTGATTTGTTGTTGAGAAAGAAATGGATGTAAGGAGGAAGTATGGCAAAAGGTCGGATTGAATTTGACTATGGTAAATGCAAATGCTGCTTACTGTGTACAAAATTTTGCCCAACCAATATTTTAGTACTTGACACAACAAAAATTAATGAAAAAGGATATAATTTAATCAGGGTAACTGAAGCGGAAAAATGCATCGGATGTGCTTTTTGTGCAATGATGTGTCCGGATTCCGTAATTACAGTTTACCGTCTTGAGGGGAGTAAGGTATGAGTAAAGTATTATTAAAAGGTAATGAAGCAGTTGCTTTAGCCGCTTTAAAAGGCGGATGTGATGCTTTCTTTGGTTATCCAATTACTCCTCAAAATGAAATTCCTGAATATTTATCTAAATATATGAAAGAGCAAGGAAAAGTATTTTTACAAGCTGAATCAGAGATTGCGGCGATTAATATGGTGTATGGTGCCAGCGGAGCTGGAGCCCGCGTTATGACCAGTTCCTCATCACCAGGAATTGCCTTAAAACAAGAAGGAATTTCTTATTTGTGTGGAGCGAATTTACCATGTGTCATTGTTAATGTTATGCGAGGTGGGCCAGGTTTGGGCGGAATTCAACCTTCGCAAGCGGATTATTATCAAATTACGCGTGGTGGCGGAAATGGTGATTATCGGGTAATTAGTTATGCACCATACAATATTCAGGAATTGTATGAATTTGTTCAAAGGGCTTTTGATGTGGCGGATTATTATCGTAATCCGGTAATGATTGCCATTGATGGTCTACTAGGACAAATGATGGAACCAGTTGATACAAGTGTTGAAATCAAGAAACGTGAAATTCCTGATAAAGAAACTTGGGCAACAACTGGTTATAATCCAACTAATAAACGGCGAATAATAAATTCTTTATATCTTGATCCGCAAGAATTAGAAAAACATAATCAACGTTTAATCGAAAAATATAATCAAATTCAAGAAAATGAACAAATGTACGAGACATATTTTTTAGAGGATTCAGAAGTAATTATTGTTGCGTACGGAACAATGGCAAGAATTGCATTATCAAGTATTGCCACACTTCGAGAAAAAGGGTATCGGGTTGGTTTAATTCGTCCAATCACTTTATGGCCATATCCTCTAAAAGCTTTTGAAAACTTACCGACATCGGCTAAATATATTTTATGTGCTGAACTTAGTGCTGGACAAATGATAGATGATGTTAAAATTGCAATCAATGGTCGACTACCGGTATATTTCTTCGGTCGTCAAGGTGGTATGGTTCCTGATCCTGAAGAAATAAGTGCAGTAGTCAAAAAGATTATGGAGGAAAAATAATGGAAAAGATAGTATATCAAAAGTCTAAAGGATTAACTGATGCTACTTTGTCATATTGTCCAGGCTGCACTCATGGAATTATTCATAAGTTGGTTGCGGAATGCTTAGAGGAATTAGGAGTATTAGAAAAGACTATTGGGGTGGCTAGTGTTGGATGTTCGGTATTAAGTTATAATTTCTTTAATTGTGACATGCAACAAGCCGCTCATGGAAGAGCTTGTGCAGTCGCTACCGGAATTAAACGTACCCGTCCAGATTCTGTTGTCTTTACATATCAAGGTGATGGCGACTTAGCGTCGATTGGGATTGCCGAAACAATCCATGCTGCAAACCGCGGAGAAAACTTCACTGTCATTTTTGTTAATAATGCAATTTATGGAATGACTGGTGGTCAAATGGCCCCAACTACTCTAATCGGGCAAAAGACAACTACTTCTCCATTTGGAAGAAGTGTTGTCGATCATGGTGAACCAATAAGAATTAGTGAAATGTTTGCTACTATTCCTCGGGCAAGTTTTATTGCAAGAGTAAGCGTTCATAATGTGCAAAATGTTCGTAATGCTAAAAAGATGATTAAAAAAGCATTTCAATATCAATTAGAAAATAAAGGATTTTCGTTAATCGAAGTTTTATCAACATGTCCAGTAAACTGGGGAATGACACCATATGATGCTTTACAATGGGTAGAAAAAGAAATGATTAATTATTATCCATTAGGAGTGTATAAGGATAACTATGAAAACAAGTAAAGTAGAACGAATTACTATTGCAGGATTTGGTGGTCAAGGGGTAATGATGCTTGGGCAGATTTTAGCCCATACAGCCATTAAAGAACAATTAAATTCTACTTGGTATCCATCATATGGACCAGAAACACGTGGTGGGACAGCTAATTGTGCGGTTATTATTTCTAATGAACCAATTTATTCTCCGGTTTTTCGTCTATCTGATACTTTAATCATTTTTAATGGACCATCTCTTGATAAATTTCAAAATCGTATCCACGAAGATGGATTATTACTATATAATTCATCGTTAATTGATAAAGAAAAAGTGACTTTTAAAAACTCTTATGGCATTCCAGTAAACGATTTAGCTAATCAACTTGGTAATCCAAAAGTTATTAATATGATTATGCTAGGAGCATATCTAGAATTAAGAAAAACATATAACCTTGAAAATATATTACATACATTACAACAACACCTTGGAGAAAGAAAAAAAGATTTACTTGATATTAATATTAAAGCAATTGAAGCCGGAAGAAAATATATAATGGAGCTGATGTTATGATCAAAAATTTGGATCAAATATACGAACTAGCAAAATCTAAACCAACCAAAAAACTAGCAGTTGTATGGGTCGAAGGAAAAGAAGTATTAGAAGCGGTAATTGAAGCTAAAAAAGATAATCTTGTTGAACCGATTTTAATTGGACCAAAAAATATTGTAAATGAATTACAAGAATTGCAAGTCAATCCAGGGGATTTTACAATAATTAATTGTGAAACTAAAGACGAAGCCGCAACTGTTGGTGTAACATTAATTCGTGAAAATAAAGCGGATATATTAATGAAAGGGCTAATTGATACAAATGCTTTACTTAAAGCAGTTGTAAACCGCGACACCGGCATTCGGACTGGACGCTTATTATCTCATGTCGCATTAGTTAGTTTCCCAACCTTAGCTCGGATTTTATTTTGCAGTGACATTGCGATGAACATTAGCCCAACAGTTGAGCAAAAAATTGAGATAATTTATAACTTACTACGTGTGATGAAATCCCTTGGATATGAAAAACCGCGAATCGGCCTTGCCTCTGCAATCGAAAAAGTCAATCCAAAAATGCAATCTTCCGTAGAAGCTGCTGAAATTGCTAATTACTTTAAAGATAAAGACATTGAGGCAATAATTGATGGACCGTTTGCATTAGACAATTTAGTATCTATTGAAGCTGCAAAAGAAAAAAATATTACTAGTCCGGTGGCCGGAGTAGCAGACGGAATAATTTTCCCTGATATTGATGCTGGAAATATTTTCTATAAAACAGCCCAATTCCTAGCCGGAGCAACCAGTGCCGGAATTGTTGTCGGAGCAAAAGCTCCAATTTGCTTAACTAGTCGTGCTGATACAAAACAAACCAAACTTTATTCAATTGCTTTAGCGGTGGTTTATGAAGAATAAAATTTATACTTTAGTTATCAATCCTGGATCAACATCAACTAAAATTGCCGTTTTTATTAACCAAAATGTTGTAATTAGCCAAACAATATATCATTCAAATGAAGAATTAAAAAAATATCCTAATATTATTTCTCAAACTCCTTTTCGTAAACAAATAATCCTACAAACATTAACAGAAAATAATATAAACATTAGTAAAATTGATTATTTTGTTGGTCGAGGGGGATTATTACGACCATTAAAATCGGGAACATATTTAGTTAATGACCAAATGATTGATGATTTAGTTAATGAAAGATATGGTTCCCACGCCTCTAACCTTGGGGCAATAATCGCTTATGATTTTGCTAAACAATATAAAAAGTTGGCATTTATCGTTGACCCTGTGGTAGTTGATGAATTAAGTGATATTGCAAGGATTAGTGGTTTAAAAGAAATAAAACGTCGAAGTATTTTTCATGCCCTAAATCATAAATCAATTGCGAAAAATTATGCCAAAGCAATAGAGAAAAAATATGAAGAATTGAATTTAATTATTGCTCATTTAGGTGGCGGAATTTCAATCGGATTGCATCAAAAAGGGAAAGTAATTGATGTTAATGATGCCTTAGGGGGCGAAGGGCCGTTTTCTCCTGAACGAGCCGGAGGATTGCCAGTCAATCAAATAGTTGACATGTGTTTTTCCGGGAATTACACTAAACAAGAAATAATGCGTAAATTAATTGGCGATGGTGGATTAGTATCCTATCTTGGAACCAATGACGGAGTTAAAGTTCGTCAAATGATTTATGCCGGAGATAAAGAAGCAAACTTCTATTTAGAGGCTATGGCCTATCAAATAGTTAAAGAAATTGGTGGACTGTATTTTGCGGCTAAAGGAGAAATTGATGCGGTTATTTTAACCGGGGGGAGTGCCCATAATGAAATTTTAATTAAAACCATTAATGAGTATTTAGGGCATTTAGTCAAAGTAGTCATAATGCCTGGCGAAAATGAAATGCAAGCTTTAGTTGAAGGCTTATTCCGGGTTTTAAATAAAGAAGAAGAAATAATGACATATTAACTCCAAAAGCAATGAAGAAATCCTTCATTGCTTTTTTTATTGTAAAATAAATGTGTAAGACATTAATTTTTTTGTAAATGTATGGTATAATAAAAACGAATTGGAGGGTAACTATGAAAAAACTATTGATAGTTGTCGATTTTCAAAATGATTTTGTTATTGGCACCCTTGGGTTTGAAAAAGCCAAGGATTTAGAAGAAGTCATTTATCAAAAAATAAAATATTATCAAGATAATAATTATGATGTCATCTATACGCTTGATACTCATTATGATAATTATTTAGAAACATTAGAAGGTAAATATTTACCGATTAAGCATTGTATTAAAGATACTGCGGGACATGAAGTTTATGGAAAAGTTAAGGAATTATTAAAAGATAGACAAGCTTTTTATAAAAATTCTTTCCCATCACTAGAATTAGCTAATTATTTAAAAGATAAAGATTATGATGAAGTAGAAGTTTGTGGATTAGTATCAAATATTTGTGTATTATCAAATGCTATTTTGGTCCGTGCAGCTTTACCAGAGGCAAAAATTATTATTGATAAAACAGCTACTGCAAGTTATGATGAAACTTTGAATGAGAAAACTTTTGATGTGATGAAAGGATTATATTTTGAAGTAATAGAAGGTGTTAAATATGATTAAAAAAATTAATCCAGCTATGTTAGCCGATTTTTATGAATTAACAATGGCCAATGGTTATTTAGAAGCTGGAATTGGCGATAAAATTTGTTACTTTGATTTGTTCTTCCGAACAATTCCTGATCAAGGTGGATTTGTGATCGCGGCGGGGTTAGAGCAAGTAGTAGAATTCATTGAAAATCTTCATTTTACTGATGAAGATATCGAATATTTACGTTCAAAAAATATTTTTACAGAGCGCTTCTTAGAATATTTACGAAACTTTAAATTTACTGGTGATATTTATGCGGTACCAGAAGGTACTGTAGTATTTCCTGGCGAACCATTATTAACAGTACGGGCTAAAGCAATTGAAGCCCAATTTATCGAAACATTCTTATTGTTATGTATCAACCATCAATCTCTAATTGCCACCAAAGCCAATCGAATTGTTCGAAGTGCTGATGGACGAACCATTTTAGAAATGGGAGCTCGTCGAGCTCATGGAGCCGATGCTTCAGTTTATGGAGCGCGTGCTGCTTATATTGGCGGAGTAATTGGTACTTCACAAACTGCGGCCGACCAATTATTTAGTGTTCCAGTTGTTGGAACAATGGGTCACTCTTGGATTCAAATGTTTCCGAGTGAATATGAAGCATTTAAGGCGTATGCAGAAGTGTATCCTCATAATGCTGTCTTTTTAGTTGATACTTACAATGTTTTAAAAAGTGGAGTTCCAAATGCCATAAAAGTTGTCAAAGAAGTTTTATGGCCAAAAGGAATTAAGAAATGTGGAATTCGAATTGATTCCGGTGATTTAGAATACTTAGCTGGGCAAGCTAGAAAAATGCTTGATGAAGCTGGATTAGTTGATTGTAGAATTATTGTTTCAAACTCACTTGATGAATACATTATTAAAGAATTAGTTCATCATGATGCTAAAATCGATAGTTTTGGAGTTGGTGAACGTTTAATTACTGCCAAATCTGATCCTGTTTTTGGTGGAGTATACAAATTAGTAGCCATTGAAGAAGATGGAAAAATTATTCCAAAAATTAAAATAAGTGAAAACTCTAATAAAGTCACTACTCCACACTTTAAAAAAGTATATCGATTATATTGTAAAAAAACGAATAAAGCCTTAGCCGATTTAATTACGGTTTATGATGAGGAAATCGATGAGACACAACCATTAGAAATCTTTGATCCAGTTCATACTTGGAAAAGAAAAACATTAGTTGACTATTATGCAATTAATCTATTGAAACCAATTTTTAAAGATGGGAAACGAGTCTATGACTTGCCAACTTTAGAAGAAATTCGAGCATATTGTCAAAGTCAGCTAGATACTTTATGGGATGAGTTAAAACGTTTTGAATTTCCACACAAATACTATGTTGACTTATCTCTTAAATTATGGGAAATTAAAGATCAATTAATTAAAGATCAAGCTGAAAAATACCTTAAAGGATAAGAGAGGAAAATGAAAATGTTACATGAAAAAATCAAAGCCCCTGATTTTAAATTAAAAAATCAGTTTGGTGAAATAGTTTCATTAAGCGATTTTTTAGGAAAAAAAGTAGTATTGTATTTTTATCCCAAAGATGATACACCAGGATGTACGCGACAAGCATGTGCTTTTCGTGATACTTTTACAAAATTTAAAGATTTAGATGTTGTTGTTATTGGTATTAGTAAAGATAGCGTTGAGTCACATCAAAAATTTGCAAGTAAATATAATTTGCCATTTATTATTCTTGCTGATCCAAACCAAGAAGTTATTACTAAATACGATGTTCTTGGTGAAAAAAAGATGTATGGTAAGACTTATCTTGGAGTTATTCGCACCACATACATCATTGATGAACAAGGATATATCGAAAAAACCATGCCAAATGCTAATCCGGATAAGAATGCGGAAGAGATTTTGGAATATTTGCAAGAAAGATGAATTTTCTCCTAAAATAGTAAATTACTATTTTAGGATTTTTTTATTATAATAATTATTTTGTAATAAACAGGCCAGGCAATAATGACTAAATAATTTAATAGAGTATTATTGAATAATATTAAAAATATTATCAAAAATATCCAATAAAATACAAAATATTTTTTTCTTAGGTTATTTAACCTATTTTTACTTTGAAAAAAGTTTTTAATTATGATATAATTCTATAAACTCATAGTTTTAATTAATATATTTAAAAAAATAAACTAGTATAATCAGAGAAAAAATTAGATGAGGTGTACGTAATGTATCAAGATTTAATAGTGGTAATTGTAGATAAATATTTATCTGAAGATGTTATGAGATTTGCTAAATCTGCAGGAGCACGTGGGGGTACAATTTTACATGGGCGTAGCATTGATCTAAAATCATTAAAAAAGGTTTTTAATTTATCCATTGAACCGGAAAAAGAAGTTGTGCTCATTTTATCTAAGGAAGAAGATACAGATAGTATTATAAAATTTATTGATGAAGGACTTAAAAAATCATTTAATCATCAAGGTATTATTTTAGTTCTTGATGTCTTAAGTGCTTTAGGATGAGGTGATTTCAATGAAAGGACATTTAATAGTAGTAATCGTAGATAAGAATAGTGAAGAAGTTGTTACGAAGAAATTACAAAGTATGAAAATTGAAACCGGTATCGTTTTAATTGGACGTGGGACAGGCGATCCTAAAGAATTAAGTTTTTTAGGTTTAAAAATTGAACCAGAAAAAAGAGTATTTTTAGTAGTAACTAAACCTGATGAAACTAATGCTATTATGGATAAATTAACTGAAAGACTAAATTTAACTGAAGTGAATAAAGGAATTGCTTTTTCAATGCCAATAAAGAAAGCGATAGGATTGGAGGAGTAAAATGACTAAGTTGTTGGTTGTAATTGTAAATAAAGGACAAGCCAAAAAGGTAGTAAAAATTGCTCAGGATATGGGGGCAAAAGGCGGAACAATCCTACGTGGAAAAGGCGCGAGTGTTTTTGAAAAGAAAGGATTCTTAGGTTTAGAGATAGAACCAGAAAAAGATTTAGTACTTATTTTATCTGATTATGAGATGATTAAGAAAATAAAAACTGGGGTCGATGCAGAGTTTAATTTAAAGAAACCAAATTCTGGAATTGCTTTTGTCTTAAATGTTGATAGAGTAGAAGGGATTGTGACATAATGAAGCAACACTTAAAAGAACTTTCTCTTGGCGTTGCCCCAGTATTTATATTAATTAGTATTTTACATTTTACTATTACTCCAGTCGGAGCGGAATTATATTTTAAGTTTATTTTAAGTAGTATTTTTGTTATTCTGGGAGTATCAATTTTTTTATATGGAATTAATGTAGCTTTAATTCCGCTTGGCAAAGACATAAGTTCAACCTTAGTTCAAAAAGGAAATGTTAAATTACTATTAATTTTTGGATTAATAATTGGCTTTGCGGTGACAGTGTTAGAACCAGCTGTTTTAGCAATAATTGAACAATTACCAAATAATTTTCCATTTTCTAAAAACGTAGTTTTATATGTTACTGCTATTTCCGTTGGAGTATTTATTTTACTTTCGTTCTTAACGATTCTATTTAAAATTCCGATTCGTCATACATTGTCAGTTGTTTATGGATTAATTATTATTTTACTAATCTTAGCCGATGAGCAAATTCACAGTATTGCAGTAGACGTTGGAACACTTACGACCGGGTCTTTAACAGTACCGTTTTTTATGGCTCTTGGTAGTGGGATTGCGGCAGTAACGGCTAAGGATAGTGAAGCCCAATCAAGTTTCGGAGTTGTCGCATTATCTTCATTAGGGCCAATTATTGCCATCTTAATTTTAGGAGTGATTAGCAGATGGTTGTAGATGTATTAAAAGATTTGCTTAAAATGACAGGGGAAGTTTTCCTAGAAGTTTTGATTGCGATTGCTCCGTTTGCGATTGTGTATTTGCTTGCACAATTTTTATTCTTAAAATATCGAAAATCACGAATTTTAAATTTAATTCGTGGTTCACTTATTTCCATTATAGGGCTAACAGTCTTTTTAGTCGGGGTTAAATTTGGTTTTATGGAAGTAGCTCGAAAAGTAGGGGCTACTTTGGGAAGTAAAAAGAATCTTTTATTGTTAATAGTTTTAGGATTAGTAATTGGAATTACTACCTCGCTTGCTGATCCTTCAATTTATGTTTTAGTACATGAAGTAGAAGAAGCTAGTGGGGCATCTATTCCAAAACGCTTAATATTAATTGCCTTATCAGTTGGTGTAGGTGGTGCAATAGCCCTAACTATGGTCCGTTTATACTTTAACATTAATATTTTATATTTCTTTGTTCCAGGATATATCATTGCCGTATTAATGAGTCATTTTGTTGATTCCGACCATGCCGCAATGTCTTTTGACTCTGGTGGAGTGGTTACCGGAACTATGGCTGCTTCATTCATTTTACCATTTGCAATTGGAGTTTCAGAAGGACTTGGAAATGGTAATCAAAGCGCAGGTTTTGGAGTAGTGGGATTTGTGGCGCTAGTTCCAATTTTAACAATGCTAATAATTGGAATTATATTGCGAATCGAAAGAAAAAGGCAATCAACATCCGAGGAAGAATAAATGAGCCAAATTGGCTCATTTTTATTTTGTGTAAAGTTTTCTTTACAATTAATTTAGATTGATTTACAGGGAATTTGCCTATGAAAATATATTATGAAAATGAAAACATTTACTTGCTATGTAAACGTTTCAGGACGGTAATTTTAAATTTACTTATTTAGAAAAATATTATATAATATATAAGCATTTTCCGGAAGGAATCGATTCAAAATAATTAAAAGAAGAGGTGTTATAAAGTGAATAAAGCATGGCTAGGGTTTAAAGAAGGAAAATGGACAACAACTATTGATGTGCGTGATTTTATTCAATTAAACTATACTCCATATGATGGAGATGAATCTTTTTTAGAAGGTATCTCAGAAAAAACTAAAGTTTTATTTGAAAAGTACAACAACTTAGTCGGCGAAGAAATGGATAAAGGCGGAGTATTAAATGTCGATACTAAAATCGTATCTAAAATTAACTCTCACCAACCAGGATATTTAGATCAAGAAAATGAAGTAATTGTGGGCTTACAAACTGACGAGCCATTAAAAAGAGCGTTTATGCCATTTGGTGGCATTCGAGTAGCCAAAAAAGCGGCTGAAGCATATGGTTATAAAATTGATGATGAGATAGTAAAAATTTTTACTGATTATCGTAAAACACATAATCAAGGTGTCTTTGATGTTTATACTTCGGAAATGCGTAAAGCCCGTCACTCAGGAGTTATTACTGGATTACCTGATGGTTATGGACGTGGACGCATTATTGGAGACTATCGTCGTGTACCTCTATATGGAGTAGATCGCTTAATCGAAGTTAAAGAACAAGAAAAAGATGCTTTGGACGGAACAATGACTGATGATATTATCCGTGACCGAGAAGAACTAACTGAACAAATTAAAGCTTTACAAGAATTAAAAGAAATGGCATTAAGCTATGGATATGATATTTCTCGTCCAGCAGAAGATTCTAAAGAAGCTGTTCAATGGTTGTATTTCGCATACCTAGGCGCAATCAAAGAACAAAACGGCGCTGCAATGAGTTTAGGACGTGTATCCATTTTCTTAGATATTTACTTTGAACGTGACCTTAAAAGCGGTAAATATACAGAAAAAGAAATTCAAGAACTTGTTGACCAATTTGTATTAAAATTACGTATGGTCCGTTTTGCTAGAACTGATGAATATAATGAATTATTCTCAGGAGATCCAAATTGGGTTACGGAATCAATTGGTGGAGTTGGCTTAGATGGTCGCCATCTAATTACCAAAACTTCTTTCCGAATGCTAAATACTTTATATAACTTAGGACCATCTCCAGAACCAAATTTAACTGTTTTATGGAGTGATAAATTACCGCTTAACTTTAAAAAGTTTGCGGCGAAGGTATCGATTGATACAAGTTCAATTCAATATGAAAATGACAATGTAATGCGCGATGACTATGGAGATGACTATGCTATTTCATGTTGCGTATCTCCAATGGCAGTTGGAAAAGAAATGCAATTTTTCGGTGCTCGTGCTAACTTAGCGAAAGTTTTACTATATGCTATTAACGACGGTCATGATGAAGTTAGTGGCGAGAAAATTGTTGACAATGTCGGTAAGTTAGATGGGGAATATTTACAATTCGATGAAGTATATGAAAAGTTCAATTTTGTATTAGATTGGTTATGTCGTTTATATATCAATACATTAAATGTTATTCACTATATGCATGATAAATATGCATATGAAAGATTACAAATGGCTTTACATGATTACAACATTCGTCGTAATCTTGCTACTGGGATTGCTGGATTAAGTGTGGTAGCCGATTCATTAAGTGCGATTAAATATGCCAAAGTTAAACCAATTCGCAATGAGCAAGGCATAGCGGTTGACTTTGAAGTCGAGGGCGAATTCCCATGCTTTGGTAATAACGATGACCGGGTTGACCAAATTGCTCGTGATATCGTAATTCGCTTTAAAGAAAATCTACAAAAACAACATACATATCGAAACGCACGACCAACATTATCAATTCTAACTATTACTTCAAACGTTGTTTACGGTAAAAAAACCGGCGCAACTCCAGATGGACGTAAAAAAGGTGAGCCATTTGCTCCGGGAGCTAACCCAATGCATGGTCGCGATAAAAGCGGCGCTTTAGCAAGTTTAATGAGTGTGGCTAAATTACCATTCTCATATGCCAATGACGGAATTAGTAATACCTTTAGCATTATTCCAAGTGCATTAGGTGATGATAGCGAAGAATATATTAATGGCAAAGCGACACCATCGCGTATTAATAACTTAGTGAATATCTTAGATGGTTATTTTGCTAAAAATGCTCATCACTTAAATGTTAACGTCTTAAATCGCGAAATGCTTATCGCCGCAATGAACGACAAAAACTTATATCCAAACTTGACTATTCGAGTCTCTGGGTATGCGGTCAACTTTAACCGTTTAACACGCACCCAACAAGAAGAAGTAATCAATAGAACCTTCCACGAACGCCTATGATAGCTAATTATCATTCCATCGACACTTTTAGTAGTGTCGATGGCCCAGGGATTCGATATGTTATTTTCTTACAAGGCTGTAATATGCTATGTAAATTTTGTCATAATGTTGATGTGGCTCTAAATGTAAAAAATAAACAAATCACAGTTGATGAAGTCGTCAATGATTTCTTACAATATCAATCATTCTATAAAAATGGTGGGATAACTGTTAGCGGTGGAGAACCGTTATTACAAATTGATTTTATTATTGAGTTATTTAAAAAGTTAAAACAATATAATGTTCATACCGCTATTCAAACGCAAGGAACTTTATTTAGTAAAAATATTAAATATTATGAATTATTAAAAGTTACAGATTTGTTTATCGTCGATTTAAAAGGTGTAGATAATGAACATAGTCTAAAAGTATGTAATAAAAAAATTGATAAAACATTGGAATTTTTAAAATTCCTTGATCAAAATAATAAATCATTTGTAATAACATACGTATTATTGCCAGGAATTAATGATACCGACTATTGTTTTGATAAATTAGGCTCAATTCTAGCTATGTTTAATCCTGTAAATATGAGTTTTAAACTTTTACCATACCACCGCTTAGGTGCTAACAAATGGCAAAAGTTAGGCTTAGAATATGAATTAGAACATATTAAAGAACCAACTAGTACTGAAATAAAACAGGCTATGCAAGCCATTAATCAACATTATCAATATTATCTTGCTCTTCGAAGTAACCAACAAGTTAGTTTGGAATATTCCAACTAACTTCTTTTTTTATAAAATAAAGCAAAATTTACAAACAATAAAAAAACTGTGATATAATTTAATTACCAAGGAGGTATTCATGATGGAAAATAAAATTATTGAAATAATGAAAAAACGTCGTTCAATATATTCAATCAAAAATGAATTACCATATTCAGAAGAAGAATTGATTCGCCGCTTAGAACAAGTAGTATTAACTTTACCAACTCCATTTAATTCTCAAAGTAGTAAAATGGTTTTATTACTAGGAGAAAATCATACTAAATTATGGAAAGAAGTAACTTTAGAAACCTTACGGAAAGTAACTCCTCCTGATGCTTTCCAAAATACTATTAAAAAAATGGAGAGTTTCGCGGCGGGATATGGAACAATTCTATTCTTTAATGATGACAAAATTACTCAAGGGTTAATGGATCAATTTTCCTTATATCGTGATTATTTCATCCCATGGTCTGAACATGCTAATGGTATGTTACAATTTGCAGTATGGATGATGTTTGCGGAAGAAGGAATTGGGGCGTCATTACAACACTATAACCCATTAATCGATGAAGAAGTTAAAAAAATCTTTGGAATTGATCCAAACTGGCGTCTTGTTGCTCAAATGCCATTTGGTTTAATTGGTGCACCGGCTGGACCAAAACAATCTAAAGGTGTTGATGAATTATTTAAAGTTGTAAAATAAGTAAAAAAATTGATAAATTTATTTGAACCTATTTAACATCTCTCATTATTTTGAAAAAATACTCCTAAGATAAATTATTTTAGGAGTATTTTTTATTTTTTGCCAATAAAAAATACAATTTTTTTGTTATATCAATTGTATTATTTTTTTAAAGTTTGGAAATATTTTGAATGTTAAAAATTTTTTAATGTAAAAAAGGTTTAAATATAGTATAATACAACAAAGGAGTGAGATTATGAAATTTGAAGAGTTTAAATATGAGCGTCCAAATGTGGAAGAGTTAGAGAAAAATTATAAGATATTACTTGAAAAAATTGTGTCAGCTCAAAGCGCAGATGAGCAAATTAAAGTATTTGACCAGTTAAACCGCCTTCGTCGTAATTTCGCAACAATGGCTGTTTTATGTAGTATTCGGAATTCTTTAAATACTCATGATGAGTTTTATGAAAAAGAACAAGAATTTTTTGATGAATATGAACCAATTTTTTCTAGTTTTGAAAATCAATTAACCAAAGCCTTAGTAAATTCACAGTTTAAAGATGAATTAATTAAACGCTATGGTAAACACATTTTTGTGTTATCTGAATTATCATTAAAGACATTTGATCCGATTATTATTGAGGATTTACAAAAAGAAAATAAATTAACGACTGAATATCGTAAATTGATTGCATCAGCTCAAATTGAATTCGAAGGAAAAGTTCACAACTTAGCGCAAATGGCTCCATATATGCAATCAACTGACCGAGAGGTAAGAAGACAAGCCGAACAAAAAGTAATGGGCTTCTTTAAAGCAAATGAGGAAAAATTTGATGCTATTTATGATGAATTAGTGAAAGTTCGTCATAATATGGCTAAAAAGTTAGGATTTAATAACTTTGTAGAATTAGCGTATGCTAGATTAAAACGTTCTGATTATGATCATATGATGGTTAAAAACTATCGTGATCAAGTATATAAAGAAGTTGTTCCAATTGTTAGAACAATAATCGAACGCAAAAAAGAACGTTTAGGTATTCAAGATTTGAAAAGTTATGACTTGGGTTTAGAGTATTTAACAGGTAATGCTACTCCTAAAGGAACAAAAGATGAATTAGTGGCAGTTGCTAAAAAAATGTATGAAGAAATGAGTAAAGAAACTGGCGAATTTATTAATTTTATGATTAATCATAATTTAATGGATTTAGAAACTCGCCCTGGAAAAGCCGGTGGCGGATATTGCACATTTATTTTTGATTATCATGCCCCATTTATTTTTGCTAACTTCAATGGAACTCAAGGTGACGTAGATGTTTTAACTCATGAAGCCGGGCATGCTTTCCAAGTATATTCTTGTCGCGATTTTGAAATCATGGAATATTTATTCCCAACATTTGAAGCATGTGAAATTCATTCAATGAGTATGGAGTTTTTTGCATGGCCATGGATGGAAGGATTCTTTAAAGAAGATGTTCATAAATACAAATATTCTCATTTAGCCGGAGCTATTACTTTTATTCCATATGGAGTAGCGGTAGATGAGTTTCAACACGAAGTATATTTTAACCCTGATATGACTCCAGCTGAGCGTAAAGCAAAATGGCGTGAAATTGAGAAGAAATATTTACCAGATAAAGTTTATGAAGATGATTTATTAGAACGTGGTGGATTTTGGTATCGTCAAGGTCACATCTTTAGTTCACCATTCTATTATATTGATTACACATTAGCTCAAGTATGTGCATTCCAATATTGGCATCGTAATCAAGTCAATCATGAAGAAGCATGGCAAAGCTATTATGAATTATGTAAACAAGGTGGAAGTAAATCATTCTTAGAATTACTTGAAGTTGCTAAATTAGAAAATCCATTTAAAGAAGGAACAATTAAAAAAGTAATGGAACCAATTATTGAATGGCTTAATAATTTTGATCATACATTATTAAAATAAGATAATATTTAATTAAACAAAAGAAAAAAAATTATATTTTCATTTTAAAAAAAATGTGCTATAATTTAATGTAAATTAATTACTGACAAAGAAGTGAGAAGTATGAAACAATTAAAAAATACTATAATTAAATACCACTACTGGTTAGAGTTTTTACTCCTAATTGTACTAGTGGTATTCTTTGAAATTTCATTTAGAATTCGCTTTGGTTTAAAGATTTTTAAATATTTATTTTTAAGCCAAATAGGAAATATTATTGTTGTAACCTTACTGTTATTATTTAGATCAAAAAAACGTCGCTTTATAAGTTATATGGTCTTTTTAGCGTTTGCAGTGGGGTTGTTTATTGCGGATACGTGTTTATATTTTTATAAGAAAGACCTATTCTCAATTGCTATGTTTATGGATATATTTAATGGCTTTGTAATGGTCGTTCGTAGTATGGGAAATTATAATATCTTCGCCGCATTCCCTTTCTACTATTGGATTATTACCTTTTCCTTATTAGGATTAGTAGTCTATGGATTATATTTCCTAGTCTTCAATGGCGGAGAACGACCAAAATTTATGGGGCGTGAACGTTTATTACTAGCAATTGCTATCTTCGCATATGTTATCACACTAAACGGCTTATCTACAATTTTCGTTAATACTAATATTGACGAACGAATTTATGATGCCCCTCAAGATAAACGAACTTTTGTACAAACTTTTGGGTTACATACTTATCGTACACGAGATTTTGTTTATAATACATATCAACTTATTGCGCGTCCATTAGAAAAAGGTAAATATCAAGATATTGTTGATAGTATTACGACAAGAACGCCAATGCAAAGTAATAAACATGGTTTGTTTGAGAATAAAAACTTAATATTAATTTTATGTGAAACATGTGAAGATTATGCGGTAGATGAAAAACTAACTCCAAACTTATATAATATTTTGTATGGTGACAATAGTTTTCGTTTTACCAATATGTATACTAGTGCTAAACTAGATTATACGTATGATGCGGAATTTAAAGCATTGACTTCAATGATGTATTTTAATAATGACAATTATATGTATACTTATGACCACAATACATTCTCAAACTCATTACCAAGTGTATTAAAAGCCAAAGGTTATAAAGTAAATTCTTTCCACGGATTTACTGGGCGGTTCTTTAATCGAAAAAATATGCATAAAGCTTTGGGATTTGAATATTACTACGCTAATGAAGATATGAACTTATCAAATTATCCAAGCGAATGGCCACTTGATTCAGAAATGTTTGCGCAAATGAAACATTTATATGCGCCAACTGATTTAGACCGTCCATTCTTTAGTTTTATTATTTCAGTCACTGCCCATGGCGATCATGATGATATAAGACAAAGTTTTGTTGATCAAGGATATTATGATATAATTGAAACTGATGGAAGATTTGCAAATCGTGAAATTCAGTTTAAAAATATTCTTGCCGGTTTAATGGATCTTGATAAGGGCCTAGGGATTATGTTTGATCATTTACGAAATAATAATCTTCTTGATGATACAGTGATTGTATTGTTTGCTGATCATAAAAATTATTCAAGTTTTGATGAACTATCTCATTACAGTCCAATTTCCCAAGAAGGTTATGAACACGAACACGACAAAGTTCCTTATGCCATTTATTACAACCAATTAGAAGGTCAAACTATTGATTTATTAACATCACATTATGACATTACCCCTACTTTACTAGATTTATTTGGAGTAAAATATTATAAGGAATTTTATTATGGTCAAAGTGTCTTTTTAGATGAAACTGGCGAGTATGAGAAAAAATTAAATATTGTTGGTTACAATCGTTGGATTGGTGAAGATATTGTCTTACTTGATAAGGACTTAGTTTATATTGATGATAATGTTGAAGACATTGAAGATTATATCTATCAATATCAAGTAAAAGTCATTGAAGAAATTGAAAAATTCCATTCTTTCTTCTATCTAGACTTCTTTAAAGACAATTTATCATATGCACCATTTAATGTAAATCATCAAGAGCCTTTAGAATAATTACATTTTGAAGGCTCTTTTATCTAAATAATTTGGAGGACTAATGAAAGAATTAATTACTTTTTTACAAGAAAATCCTAAAAGCATTGTCATTGGAAGTAACCATACCTTTGAATTATTAATGAATTATCAACGCGAACATAATCTATTATTAAGTTATTACTTTAAAACAGTCGATCAGGTTGTCGAAGAGATACTTGGTCGTTTTAGTGATGAAGTATTAGTGAAGTTAGTATTAGAAGAAGGATATCAAGTAGATATTGCAAAAGTAATTTTAGATAATTTATTGTTTATTGATGAAAAGGAATATCAAAGTCCGAAATTACACACATTAGTTAATCTAAAGCGAAAATACAAACAATATCTTATTAAAAATCCATTATTTGAAACTTTTTATAAAAGTCATAAAATATGTTTAATAGACTATCCATATATCAATGATGGTTTCTATAAAATATATCAAACCGTATTTCCAAAAGAAAATATTAAAAATTTTACTCTAGAATCTCCATATCAAAAAGATTTAACTATCTATAGTTTTAATAACCCTAAAGAAGAAGTTGAAGCTTTTTGTGAAGAAGTAAGTAAGTTGCTTGCACAAAATGTTAAAGTAGAAAATATTAAAGTTCATACATTAAACAATAACTATAAAATTCTAATCAAAAACATTGCCAAGTTTTATAACATCGATTGTGATTTCCCAATACCAACTAAGTTAAATGAATTTACAATAACTAAGGAGTTTTTGCATTATTTAGAGGAAAAATTCAATTTAAAATTTACAAATGTTATTGAAGAAGGTTTGTTATTATTACAACAAAAATTTACTGATGATGTAAGCACAGTTATTTATCAAAAAATTGTTAATATAATTAACCGTTATTTATTTTTTAATGGACAAGTTTGTGATATTTTGCCAATTTTACAATTTGAGTTTAATCAAGAATATACATTACCTATATTTCACTATAAAAATGCGTTAACTATGACAAATATTTTTAATGAGAATATTTTTGAAAATGATTATGTCTTTATTTTAGGTTTCAATCAAGATGTTTTTCCACCTGTTGTTAAAGATGAAGACTTTCTTTTTGATGATGAAAAACAAGAATTAAACTTACCGACTTCAAGAATAATAAACGAAATTATTAGAAACAAAGCTTTAACAAAAATTGCTTCATCAAAATCCCTTTATCTTTCCTATCCACAATATTCAAACGAAGGAAAATTAACTAAATCGAGTTTTATTGACACTTTATCAACTTATTATCAAGTTAAAGAATCTAAGTATACATATATTAAAGAAGAATCTTTTTCTAAGAAGCGACATTTCTTTTATTTGAGTAAGTTACTTGATAAATATTTTATGTATGACGAAATATCATCTGAATTATCACAATTATTATTTAACCATCAGGATCAAATATCACAATATAATTCATATACTAATGTTTTTTCTGAAATTGATTTAAAAACTTTACAGTCATATTTAGAAAATGAATTTGTATTATCATATACTAGTATTAACACTTTCTATAATTGCCAATTTAGATTTATGTTAGAGCGAGTGTTAAAATTAACTAAGCAAACTAACAAACGGTCTTTGATGATTGGAACTTTATTTCATTATGCTTTAGAAAAATTACTATCGATTGAAACAAGCGATTTTCAAAAAGATTATTTTGCTATCGTTAATGAATATTGTAATCGACATAATGTTTCATTGGATGCTAAAGATCAAGTATTTATTAAAATTTATGGAAATTATTTAGAACAAATTTATCCAATTTTGAAAAAGCAATATGAGCAAACCTTTTTCAAGGTTCGTTCAGTTGAAGAAAGTTTCATAGTTTCATTAGATGATAAAGTATATAAACCAATCTTAGTTGGTAAAATAGATAAAATTTTAACTTATGAAGATCAAAATAATCGTTATGCCATAGTTTTAGATTATAAAACTGGCAATAATGAATTTGACTATAATAAAGCAATCCATGGGTTAGATTTGCAAACTTTGATTTATTTTTATTTACTAAATAATCAAGAAGAAAGAAAATATGGGTTTGCGGGGGCGTACTTACAATCAATTTTACCATCAAATCCACTGCGGGCTCAAAATAATTCATTATATCAAGAATTACTTGAAAAATATTTAACTTGGAATGGATATTCAATTAATAGTATCGAAGTTTTATCAAAAATCGATAGATATGTTGGAAGTAACAACTCATTTTTAAAGGGCATTGAAATAAAAAATGACGGAACATTAGCAAAGCGTTCTTTAGATGATGTAATAAGTAATGAAGAGTTTGATGCATTAATGAAATTAGTTGAAAATAAAATTAACGAATGTCTAAAAGAAGTTCGTGCTGGAAAGTTTCCAATTAATCCAAAAAAAGGTTCAAAAGTTAATAGTTGTATGTATTGTCCATACTACGATGTTTGCTTTAGAAAAGAACAAGATTATGTTCGCATCGAAATTAGTAATGATTTAAGTTTTTTACGATCAAGGGATGAGAAGCATGAAAATACCGATAAAACCAATTAATGCTAGGTGGACTGATGAACAGTGGTTTGCTATTTATGCTACTGGAACAAATATTTTAGTCAGTGCTGGAGCTGGTAGTGGTAAAACAGCCGTTTTAACTGAACGAATTATTCAAAAATTAAAAAGTGGAGTAAAATTATCCTCATTAATCGTATTAACCTTTACAAAAGCAGCAGCTAATGAAATGAAATCACGAATTCGTAATGAATTAGCAAAAGCAATTAAAGAAGGATATCCTCTTGAGGAAGAATTTGCTTATATCGATCAAGCCAGTATTCAAACTTTTGATGCATTTAGTTTATCGTTAGTTCGCAAATATCATTATAAATTAAATTTACCTAAACATATAACAATTGGAGATAAGGTTATTTTAGAAAAAACTCAAATCGAAATTTTAGATCAAATATTTGAGGAATATTATCAAAATCCAACCCAAGAATTTATTAACTTCTTATCAACTTATGCTTTAAAAGATGACCAAGAAATTAAAAAATATATTTTATCAATGTGCAGTAAATTGCAACTAGTTATTGATGTTGATGGATATTTAGAGACATTTTCACAAAGATTTTTTAATGAGGAATTTATTAAAGAAAGAATAAAAGAATATCTAGATTTATTCAAAGCATATAAAGATAAAATTAAGTTGCGATTAGAAAAACTTGCTGCGACTATTTCAGATGATGTACTATGTAATCATCTTGAAGAATTAAAAAACTCTTTGTCACCATTATTTTCAGCAACCTCTTTTTATGATTATATACAATGTCAAAATCTTAAACGAAGCATTCCTCGCACACCATCTAATGGTGATTCTGAAGAAAAAAATATTTTGAAGAAAGAAAAAGATTTAATTAAAAAAGACTTAGAAACATTAAGCAGATTATTAAAATATGATTCTGAAGAGCAAATGCTTGATGAAATTCTTCAAACTAAACCTATTTGTATGTTATTAATTGATATTATAAAAAAATTTATGACGCGATATAATCAATTTAAACATCAAAATCATTTGTATGAATTTATGGATATTGCGAAATTAGGGATTAAATTATTAAAAGAAAATGATGATTTGCGTGAGTATATAAAGTTAAATACTCATGAAATATTAATTGACGAATATCAAGACACTAGTGATATTCAAGAAGAATTTATTTCACTGATTAGTAATAACAATGTTTATATGGTAGGAGATATCAAACAATCGATTTACCGCTTTCGAAATGCTAATCCCAATTTATTTAAAGAAAAATACTTACGTTTCTTACAAAATGATGGGGGAATAGTAATAGATCTTTCAAAAAATTTCCGTTCACGAAAAGAAGTAATTACTGGAGTGAATTTAATTTTTTCAAAAATAATGACTGAAGACTTAGGTAGTATTAATTATGACAAGCGACAAGAATTGCAGTTTGGCAATATAAAATACTTAGATTATCAAGTAAATCCTTCGTACGAGATGACACTTTTAACATATGATTATGATTTAGTTAAAGATGATTATAAAGAATATGAAGTAGAAGCATTTATTATTGCTAATGACATAAAACAAAAAATTGATTGTAATTATCAAGTTGTTGATAAAGATGGCATACGTCCTTGTCGCTATAGCGATTTTGCCATCCTAACCTCTACAAAAACCCACTTTGATGTGTATAAACGTATTTTTCAATATTTACAAATACCGCTAGCTATTCACAAAGAAGATCCATTTGTTTTAAGTGATGAAATATATATAATTAAAAATATCTTAATATGTATAAATAGTTTCTATACGAAACAATTTGATGATAGTTTTAAACTAAGCTTAATGAGTATTTTACGTTCCTTTGTTTATCGAGTCGAAGATAAAATTATTACGAAAGTTATTAGCGGAGATATTTATACAAATTTAAAGCAGGAATTACCTGAGATATTTAATATATTGCAAAATCTAGCTAACTTAAGCAATCAAATACCGTTGTTTGAGTTAATTGATAAAATTTATCAAGAGTTTAATATTTATGAAAAATTAGTATTAATTGGTAACGTAGATTTATTAGAAGATAAGTTAAATTTTTTCTATGAAAAAACTATTGAATTATCTAAAATAGGATATAATTTAGAAAAATTAAGTGACTATTTTGAATGGATTATTGATCAAGGAACAGATATTGAATTTTTACGCGAAACACAAGTTGATGCCAATGTTGTTAATATGATGTCAATTCATAAATCAAAAGGTTTAGAGTTTCCAATTTGTTATTTTCCCGATTTAAGTACTAAATTTAATTTTCAAGATTTAAATGAACGCTTTATTTTTGATGCCAATTTAGGAATAGTTAGTTCAATTTTTAAAGAAGGAATTACTGATACCTTCTATAAAGAAATTTTAAAACATCGCTATTTAGTCGATGAAATAAGCGAGCGTCTAAGATTATTTTATGTTGCTTTAACTAGAGCTAAAGAACAAATTATTTTGGTGATGCCAAATTATCAAGAATTGAATATGGAATATGGGAAAGTTGTTCCATTTGTCGATCGAATTAATTACAATAGTTTTAGAGATATTGTAAATAGTATTAATTATGTTTTAGATAATTTCTCAAAACAAGTAAATCTTAACAACTTAAACATTACTCCTGATTATGTTATTATGAAATCAAGTACTTTTGAAAATATTCCATTGATTAATAAACCAATTACATATCGTAACGTAAGCCTAGTTAAACAACCACTTCAAACAACCACTGCCACAAAACACCATCCTAAATTAATGTCGGTTGAACAACAACAAAATATTGCTTTAGGTAATATGTTTCATGAGTACTTAGAAATAATTGATATTTTTAAACCACTTGATGAACAACTGGATTTAATTGATAACAATATCATTAAAGAATATTTATGGAGTTTTTATCAACATCCATTCATTAAAAATTTAAACATCATTAATACATATCATGAATACCCATTTAAATATAATGAATATGAACAAGAAGTTCATGGTATTATTGACTTGATAATAGAAACTAAAGATGAATTAATTATCATCGATTACAAACTTTTAAACCTAGAAAATGTTAATTATTATGAACAATTGTTGACTTACAAGAATTATTTAACAAAAGTGTCAACTAAAAAAATTAGTGCTTATTTATATTCAATCCTTAAAAAAGAATTTTACAAAGTTTTATAAATGTTACTAGATTAACTATTGAACTTTTTGGCAATTAGAGGTATAATAAAAAAATCTAAGAGTAAAAAAAATTAGAAAGAAGAAGGAGAAGAAAATGAGTTTAAAAGGAACAAAAACTGAAAAAAATTTATGGACAGCGTATGCGGGGGAAAGTCAAGCCCGTGTAAAATATGAGTTATTTGCAAGTATTGCACGTAAAGAAGGTTATGAGCAAATCGCCGCATTCTTCGAAGAAACATCACATAATGAAAAAGAACATGCTAAATTATGGTTCCAAGCTTTAGAAGAATTAGGATCCACTCCTGAAAACTTACTTAAAGCCGCAGAGGGCGAAAACTACGAATGGACTACAATGTATAAAGAATTTGCAAGAGTTGCGGAAGAGGAAGGATTTAAAAAATTAGCTAAACAATTCCAAATGGTTGCAGAAGTTGAAAAAGTTCATGAAGAAAGATACTTAAAACTACTTAAAAATGTTCAAGAAAATAAAGTCTTCGAAAAAGACGAACCAACTGTTTGGGAATGTCGCAACTGTGGTCACATTCACTATGGAGTAAAAGCTCCAAATGTTTGCCCAGTATGTTTACATTCACAAAGTTTCTTTGAAGTT
>LFRX01000055.1:20731-24755 GCA_001512985.1 Acholeplasmatales bacterium DTU056 | reverse complement strand
AAGATATAATTTAGTCAAAGTAGGTGACAATATGAACTTATTTATTAAAAAAGCCCGCCTGGAATTAATTACTGTCGCAGTTTTATTGATAATTGCTAGTTTAATGATATTCTTATCAAAGCAGGCTTTAATCATATTGGTTTCTATAATTCTCGGACTTTTTTTTATTGGGACGGGGATTTTAATTTTAGTTACCACAATTAAAAACCGTCATCAAGAGGAACCAAATTTATTTTTTTTACTAGCACAAGGAATTGTTGTTTTAACCTTTGGAATTTGTGCGATAGTTTTTCGAACATATTGGTTAAGACTTGTAGTTGGAGTTTTGATGATTGTTTATGCTGTGTTAAAAATAATTATTGCTTCAAATAAAAAATCGCAAATATTCAAAGAACTTCCTAAAACAATTATTGGATTAGTTTTAGTATTGAGTTTAGAAGCGATTATAAAGTTAGTCTTTCTAATTTTAGGAATTATCATATTTGTCTTGTGTGGAATATTAATTTTTTTAACAATTAGAGCATATCGAAAAAATAAACATAACTCATTATTCTATCAGTTTTTTATGAATACATTAACTAAAATAACATCTAAATAAAATATCTAAAAGGGGAATTACTATGATTAAGTTAGTTAACGTTTCAAAGTTTTATCATAATGAGGGAAATGTTGTATTAGGACTACATCGGGCTAATTTAGAATTCAAAATGCGAGAGTTCGTGGCTATTACAGGCGAATCAGGTAGTGGGAAAAGTACCTTACTAAATGTTATTAGTGGTATTGATAGTTACGAAGAAGGCGAGTTATATTTTAATGGTAAAGAAACTTCACATTATGATGAGTCTGATTGGGCCGAATATCGTAAAAATAATATTGGTTTTGTTTTCCAAAACTATAATTTGATTGATAGTTATACAGTTTTAGAAAATGTAGAATCGGTAATGATTATAAATGGGGTTCCTAAAAAAGAACGACGTCGTCGTGCCATTGAAATTTTAAAACAAGTTGGATTAGAGCGCCATTTACGACATCGAGGAACAAAACTATCTGGTGGTGAAAAACAACGTTTGGCAATTGCGCGAGCTATTGCTAAAGATACCCCAGTGATTGTTGCAGATGAGCCGACTGGTAATCTAGATTCGGAAACAGGAAAACAAATTGTCCAAATTTTAAAAGAATTATCTAAAAACAAATTAGTAATTATGGTTACCCATAATTATGACCTTATTGAAGGACAAGTTAGTCGTGTTGTTCGTTTATTTGATGGAAAAGTTGTTGAGGATCGGGAAATTGAAAAACCGATTATTGAATATACATTTATCCCTCATAAACAAGAAGTAAGTAGTATTAAAAAAGCTTTTCCATTTGCATTTTGGAATATAAAACGTCAACCTAAAATTACTTTTTTAAGTTTATTTGTGACATTACTTACAACATTTATTGTTAGTTTCTTATTTACTTCTCTATTAAGCAATAAATTATCAACAAATTTCGTTTATAACCGCTTTTTCCCAAACTCAACAAGAGAGCGAATTATTGTTAAAAAGGACGGACCATTTACTGAAAATGAATTATCTAGATTACGAAATATAAGTAATGTCAGTTATATTATTGAAGAAGACTTAATTTATAATCAAGGTGGATATTATATTTCGGGTGATGAAAACAATCATTATTATCATGCATTATTTAGTAGTATTAGTGAAATTAATGAAAAGGACTTATATGGAGATAGTCGTCTACCAAAATCAGACTTTGAAGTAGTTCTTGAAGTTACTGAAGATGATTTGTATCTATTAAACAAGACTATTGAAATTGAACCACCTGTTTTAAATTATGATCGAGGACTTAGAATACCTTATAAATATACTGTAGTTGGAGTAATTAAAATAGATTTAGAAGAAAGATTTAAAAATCATATTTATTTTACTCAAAATCAATTAGATTTTTTAAATAGAATAGTTTACACAACCGGGAATATATATACAATAACTGTTAATCGAGATAAAAGTGAAATTCCATTCTATACTTTAATTTTTAAAATTGACAATTCCTTAGAAAATGGTCATATTAAAATCGAAACAAATAATGCGAATGATCTATCTTATCTTGCGGGGGAAGATATAACTATTTCTTCGCGAAAAGAAAGTTTCAACTTTAAACTAGATTCTATAATTGATTATAATAAAGATGATTATTCGTTAACTATAATTATTAGTATTAACCAATATGATTTCGAATTAATGACTAATGATGTTAAATCACAAGTCTCAGTCTATGTTAAAAACTATTCTTTAGTTAATCATACTATCAAACAAATTGAAGATTTAGGCTACGTCGCATTTAATCCAATGTCACAAATACGTGGATTAGATATTTTTACTACAATTTTAAATTTGATAATTACAGTATTTTATGGTGGGTTAATTTTTGCAGTATATTTGATTGCCTTTGTAATTATTAGGGCAATATTTACTAATAAATTACGTGATAGTTTAATTTTAAAATCAATGGGGTTGGATTCCACCTCTACAAACCTAATCACTATTATCCAAATAAGTTCATATTTTGTGATTTCAATTATTTTATTGTATATAGCAGTATTTTTACTAACTAAATACCCATTGTTTAATTACATTTATTTAACATTCCATTGGTATCATTATCCATTGCTACTATTAATTAACTTGGTATTAGGTGTTTTTGTTGCTTACCGTGTTAATCGTTCGATTGCTAATAAATCAATTCTAACAGCATTAAAAGCTGAGTAGGTGATAACGATGATTAAAGTAGTTAATTTAAATAAAAAATATAACACTCATAGACGCAATGAAATACATGTTCTAAATAATATTTCTTTAGAGTTTAACTCTACCGGTTTAGTGTGTATTCTTGGTCCATCTGGAAGCGGAAAAACAACGTTATTAAATGCTATTGGTGGTCTTGATAAAGTCGATAGTGGTGAGATATATCTTGCTGGTGAAAAAATAACTAAATACAACTTTAGTAAATGGGATCGCTTACGCCGCCAAAATATTGGATTTATTTTTCAAAATTATGCTTTGTTACCTGACTTAACAGTTTATGAAAATGTTCGCTTTACTTTACAAATGATGGATATTTCAGAAGAAGAAATTCAGCGTCGAGTTGAATATGCTTTGCAAGCGGTCAATATGGAAAAATTCATTAATCGTAAAGCGCGTAATTTATCCGGCGGACAACAACAACGCGTGGCGATTGCCAGAGCGTTAGTTACGAGTCCTAATGTGATAATTGCTGATGAGCCGACGGGAAATTTAGATGCGGCAAACTCAATGCAAATTATGAACATTATTAAAAAAATTTCGAAAGAATGTTTAGTTATTTTAGTTACTCATAATCGTAGTTTAGCATCGTTCTATGCTGATCAGATTATTGAAATAAAAGATGGAAAGATTATTAATGATTATACAAATACCTCGACAGGTAGTTTTGAGATTAAACACGATCAAAATATTTATTTGCAGGAATTACAAGTTGATACTTTACAAAATGAGGATGTTAAAATTAGTTATTTTTATGAACAAGAGAAGAAACCGGTTAATCTTAAATTAGTTTATAAAAATAATACCTTATATATCGCTTGCGAAGGAGAAAGTATCGAAATTAAGTTTTTAACTCCGAGTGATGAAGTTAAATTAATTGACGCTAAAAGACCAGAGATTACTCATGAAAACCTTGAAGAATTTGATTATCACTTAGAAAAGATTAACCCCCGTTCAAAGCGAACTCGTTCGGTTATTCCACTACTTAGTGCAATAAAAACTTCATATAAACGTTTAACTGGAATGCGTCGATTTCAAAAGTTTTTACTAATATCAAGTTTTATGATAACTGCTATTTTAATTGTCGTTTCAGTATCAACTTTTATTGGATTTCGACGTGTGGATTTAATATACCAACCATATGTTCATAAAAATTTGATAAGGGTTGAATATAATATTAATAATAAATCACTTAATGAAGTACAAGAGTTTGTAGATTT
>LFRX01000055.1:0-20658 GCA_001512985.1 Acholeplasmatales bacterium DTU056 | reverse complement strand
GGGTCATTAATTGATAGTAAGTTTGTTAGCCAAAATCAATTAATTGATGGACGTATGCCATCGAAGGTTAATGAGATTGTCATTGATAAAATGGTTTTAGATCTTGTAATTAAAAACGATGGTTATAAAATAGGTATTTTAAATTATGAACAGTTTTTATATGGTGAATTCCAATACTTTACACAAACCGGAACAATTGTGGGGATTGCAGATACGGGGAATCCAGCAATCTTTATAAATTTTGACTTTGTGCTTAAAGCAACAATTGGAAATATTTTATTTGATACTGATACTAATTTATATCAAACAACATACAATAAATCGCTGGCATCAAATGAAGTTTTGGTAAATGCTAATGATTATGAAATTAACATACCTGAAAGCATTCATATTGGTAATTCTCTTTTTAAAGTAGTTGGAACTTTTACAACTGCTATCGAAAATGTTAATTATGTTATTAACAAAGAAGCATCTGAAAAAGTATATCTTCTTGAAGGTATTATAAATGGTGGGAAAAGTATCATTGATTTATATTCAAAAGACGTCACTTCTACAATCTCATTTCTAAATAACAATCCACAACTAGAACCGTATAAGGTAAAAGCTGAAAATACTTATAAAAAAATACTTGATGAATATCGTCGTGATCATGCCCTTCAATTATCTGCTCAAACAGTATTTTCGATTATTTTCTTAACAGCCTCACTATTATTTTTATATTTTGCGATTCGCTCTAGTATGATGAGTCGAATTTATGAAATAGGGGTCTATCGAGCTTTAGGCGTTTCTCGCTTTGATATTTATAAAATTTTTGGAACTGAAATTACCTTAATGACTTTATCTTCAACAGTAATTGGTTGGGGCATTATTTCGTATATTTTCCTAAGAACTGATCCAAATCTATTACCAGAGCGCATTTATTACAATGGTCCATTAGCCATAGTAATTCTAATTGGAATATGGATTATTAACTTAACTGCAGGGTTATTACCGGTATATGGATTGTTACGTAAAACTCCAGCTGAGATTTTAACTAAATATGATATTTAATTAAAAGCTTACCTTAATGGTAAGCTTTTTTAATATGTTATTTACGTAGTCCTTATTGTTTTTTTTATAATATGATAGTATAATAATAACGACACATAATGAAAGAGAGTTTTAATAATGATTACAGTTAAAGAAGTGAAAACACGTCGGGATTTAAAAAAATTTATCGATTTTCCGGTTAAGTTATATAAGGACAACCCTTATTTTTGTCCTACATTAGCAATCGATGAAATGATGAATTTAGATCCGAAAAAAAATCCAGCTTATGAATATTGTGAGACACGTTTGTTTTTAGCTTATCGTGACGGGGAAATTGTTGGAAGAATCGGGGGGTTAATTAATCATGCATATAATGAAAAAATTGGGAAAAAACAAATTCGGTTTACTCGTTTTGATGTTATTGATGATATTGAAGTAACCAAAGCATTATTCGATGAAGTCATTAAATGGGCTAAATCACGTGATATACATGAAATGATTGGGCCAATTGGTTTTTGTGATTTAGATAAACAAGGGTTATTAGTAGACGGATTTGAAGAACAAAATTTATTTATTACGCTATATAATCACCCATATTATATGAAACATTTAGAACAATTAGGCTTTGTTAAAGATGTTGATTGGGTAGAGTATCAGATATTTGCACCGGAGAAAATTAATGAGCGTTTTGAACGTTTAGCCGAAGCAATTAAAAAAAGATACGGGTATAAAATTATAAATTTAAAATCGAAACGTCAAGCCAAAAAACACATTTATGAAGCATTTGAAATTGTGAATGAAGCATTTAGCCATTTATATGGGGTGGTTCCACTTACTCGCGAGCAAATGGAAATATATGTTAAACAATTTACAATGTTAGTTAATTTAGATTATTTATATCTAGTAACTAATAAAAATGACGAATTAATTGGTTTTGGACTAATGGCTCCGTCGTTTGCGGAAGCGACAAGAAAATCAAAAGGAAAATTATTCCCACTAGGATGGTATCGAATTTTACGTTCAATAAAAAAACATGATGTATTAGAAATGTATTTAATTGCGGTAAAACCAGAATATCAAGGGCTTGGAGTAAATGCATTAATTTTATATGAAGGGATTAAAACTGCTTTAAAAAACAATGTTAAGATTTGTGAAACTGGTCCGGAATTAGAAACAAATACTAAAGTTCAAGATTTATGGAAAGGATTTAAAACTCGTCAACATCGTCGTCGTCGTTGTTACAAATTGACATTCTAAGAAATATTTAAACAGTAAATCCATTTAATTTTCAATTGAAAAAAACGTTTTCCTATAGTATAATAGAGATGGTGATGCGATGACAATCTTAGGAATCATTTTTGACTTAGATGGAACATTACTAAATACTCTTGATGATATTAGCGATGCGATGAATTATGCATTATCAAAATGCGGATTTAATCCTTATTCTATTGATCAATATCGTTATTTCGTTGGGAGCGGAGTCGATATTTTAGTCAAAAGAGCATTACAAAAATATGATTATACTCAAGAAGACTTTGATAATGTGAAAAATGCTTATCTTGAGCAATATCAAAAAGTTCAGGACCATAAAACAAGACCCTATCCTGGGATATTAGAATTAATTGATATACTATATCGTCAAAATATTAAATTGGCGATTTTATCGAACAAACCACACCAAGATACTATTAATGTTGTTACTAAATATTTCGATATAAATAAATTTAATATCGTGCTAGGACAACGAAAAGGAATTGCTATTAAGCCAAGCCCACAAAGTGTGTATGAAATATTAGGTCATTTTAACCTCGACAAAGATAATGTATTGTATGTTGGTGATACGGATATTGATATGCAAACTGCACGAAATGCCGGTTTGACAAGTGTTGGTGTTACATGGGGTTTTCGAACCTATGAAGAATTACTTAAAAATAATGCTAATTTTATTATTAATAATCCTTTAGATTTGGTACAAATAATTAATCAAAAATAAAAAAATATATACAAAAAGGAGAGAAGTATGAGAATTAATCGTTTAGCAAGACGTATTATTGGATTAATTCAAACGTTTTGTTTGCTGCTATTAGTTGGATTATTTTTTGTTCCAACGACATCAGCTAATCAAAATCAAGGATTAGGTATTATTGGCTTCCGTGAAAGTCGAGAAATTTATGACGGCGTTGTCTTTGAAAAAATCATTAGTTACAACCAACAAGGTGAACAACGTGCTCATACTGTGGTAATTGAAAGTGGTAAGTTAATTCCAGTTGCTACATATGGTGCATATGTTTACGGTGGTTATAACTTAACTCAAATGGTTGAATTAGAAGAAGCCAAAGGATCAAAAGTCGTTGTGGCTATCAATGGAGACTTCTATGATACTTCCAACAGTATCCCACTAGGCGCAATGATTGTTAACGGTCGTTTTGTAACAAGTGGTAACAAAACTTTAGTTGGCTTTAAAGCTGATGGTACAGCAGTTCATGGTAATGCTAGCTTCACAGTTCGTTACAATGATGGAACAAAAAATACTACTATTAACCATGTAAACAAAGATCGAAAAAACAACACTGACTCAATTTACTTATATACTGAAGACTATGGAACATCAACAAAATCTACTATTCCAGGAGTCGAAGTAGTATTACAAGCAAATGGTTACTTAAAAGTTGGTGGCACAGTAACAGCCACTGTTAAAGAAGTTCGCACCAATGCTACTAATACACCAATTAATCCAGGCGAAATGGTTATTGGTGTTCATGCCAATGCTGCAAGTAAAATTAGTAATTTAACAGTAGGTACACAAATTACAATATCAGTTACTGATAATACTAATTTAGGTTGGAAAGACGTTGTGCAAGCAATCGGTGTCGGCGCAACTCTAGTTGAAGATGGTAAAATTCCAGAATCCACCGCCGCAAACAAAGACGTTCATCCACGTACAGCAATTGGATTCAAAGAAGACGGTTCATATGTATTATTACAAGTTGATGGCCGCCAACCTGGATATAGTAATGGTGTAACTTATGAAGAAATGTATCATTTCTTTGTTACAGAACATAATGTTAAATATGCATATAACTTAGACGGTGGAGGTTCATCACAAATCAACGTTCGCTTACCAGGCGATGCAAAAGCCACTGTTCAAAATAGCCCTTCAGATGGACGTGAACGTTCTAATGCTAACGGAATATTATTCATCGCTAAAGAAGGCGCTGATCCTAATAAAGAACTTAAACATTTACACGCATATCCACGTAAGCTAGTAATTCTAGAAAACGGTACAGTTAATATTAATGTAAAAGCTACTGACCAAAATTATTATCCAGTCGCAACTCCAACCAATATTACTTATACTGTCAATGGTGATATTGGAACAATTGATGCGAATGGTAAATTTGTTGCTAAAGCAGGTGCTGGTAGCGGAACTATTACTATTAAGAGTGGTAATATTACTGAAACAGTAACAGTCACAGTAGTTGATTCGATTGATAAAATGACTAGTGACTTAACATTTGTCTCCTTGTCACCAGGTAAACAACAGCAATTAAATATTACCGCATATAAAAATCATACCCCAATTACTGCTGGTAATACGGCCTTTACTTGGAGTTTGTCAGATTCTGCCCTTGGAACAATTTCTCCAGATGGTCTATTTACTGGAACAAATGGTAGTGCAACTGGTTATATTATCGTAAAATATAAATCATTTGAGTTACGTATTCCAGTTGAAGTTGGTACACCACCAAAAATGATTACAACATTTGAAGATGTTATTGTTCGCCCAAGTGCTGGATATAACTGGGACTGGACAATTGAAAACCCACAAAATGGTGGAACTGGTTCAGTAAGCATTAATACAGATGAAAGATATGTTAAATTTGGATATCAATCATTACGTATTGATTATGACTTTAGAAATGCTACTAATACTACTGGTGTTAGTGCTTTCTTAAAAGCAGGTGGAAATGGTCAACCAGGTAGTACCGTAAACCAATATTTAAAACTTGAAGGTTATCCAACTCACATCGGTATGTGGGTATATGGTGATGGTAAAGGTGCTTCCATCCGTATGCAACTTCGTGATGGTAACAATAAAGTACAATATATCGGTTTCACGCCAGAAATAGTTGATTATGTTGGATGGAAATATATTGAAGCCGAAATTCCATCTGGTTTAACAACACCACTTGGATTACAATATGCTATTCGTGTAATGAGTGTTGGTGGTAAAAGTAAAGCATATGGTACATTATATTTTGATAATTTCCGTGCTGTATATGGTTTTAGAAACGACGACGTTCTATCACCAAAAAGCAGTGATCCAATTCCTGCTGACGGCTCAACAACTGCCAATCAAAATCAAACTATTTCATTACGCGTTTGGGATGACCAAAGCGGTATAAATACTGGTATTAACAAAAATAGTATTCGTATGTGGATTAATGGCGAAGAAGTAGATAACTTAGTATTAGTTGACAATGAAGACTTATCAGTTACTATTAACTATATGCCAAGTGCATTAAGACCATATCGTCCAGGTCCACAAAATATTAAAGTTCGATTTGAAGATAACTATGGAAATATTTCATTCAAAGAATGGTCGTTTGTCGTAGAAGGAGATTATGTTAAAATTACCGGAACACCATCTCCTAATCGAGATATTATTTATAGTGGTGAATTGTTAACATATACCTTCTCTTCAAATAAATTCACTGGCTTTGAAAAACTAACTGGAAAAGTTTCGTTTAATACCAATGCGATAGAAATTCAAAATGTTATTTACAATGATGATATTACTGTTGAGAAAAATACAATTAAAGCTGGTGAGTTTGAATTTGCAATTAAAGGAATGAACGATTTACCAAACCGCGAAAATCCACAATTATTCCAAATTATCTTTAAACCAAAAGATGGATTTACNNGCACGGGCAGTCCAAATTCCACGTTTTGAAGCGAAAGTTGACTATAAATATCGAATTACTTATCAAACTTCAACTGCTGGTAAAACACTGATTTTTAGAATCGTTGATGATAAATTACAACCAGTTGAAGGCGTAAGCATTAATGTTTCAGGTGCAAGCATTACAGTTCCAGAAAAATCAAACTCAGAAGGATATATTATCACTGATGCCTTCAAACACTTACCAGCAAATACAAAATTAACATTAGTCGCTCAAAAAGACGGTCTAAATAGTGCACCGGCTCAAATTGAATTATTACCAAGCCTTGGTTCATCACAACCAGACTTCATTGTATTAACACCAGGAGCAAATGCAAGCAAACAAGTAGTTATTACATGGATGACCGACATAGCAACAACTGAAGGTGTAGTTCGTTATCGTGTTAAAGGTTCTAGCGAATGGATTATTAGCGATAATCACGAAACAAAAGTTATCGTGGTAAGAAATGCTAATAACCAAAACCAAGAATATCTATCACACCGTGTTGAATTATTCGGTTTACAACCTAACACTGAATATGAATATAATGTAGGTACTGAAGGTAATTATAGTATTACCTATGAATTTACCACTGCAAAAGAAACAGGCGAAATTGACATCTTATTCTTAGGCGACCCACAAAGTGCTAATGTAAGTGGTTATAACATTACTAAAACTTTAATTCAAGATGCATTCCAAAAAAATCCAAACATTAGTTTAGGATTAGTTGCTGGGGATTTAGTTGAAGATGTTAATATGTACTCTAACTGGAGTGCCTTAAATACTGTTTTAGGTTCATACTTTAACAGTATGATATGGGCAAGTGCAACAGGTAACCATGATGTAATGAGCGGTTATGCTGAACCATTTGTATGGTCATTTAGTGGTCCACGCAATGGTGTTGACAATGTCAATGGCGCAAACTACTTCTTTGAATATGCTGATATCGCAGTAGCGGTAATTGATACTGAAACGCCAGACTCATTTGATGCTCAAAAAGCATGGCTAATCGAAAAAATGTCTAATACTAAAGCTACTTTCAAAATTGTTTTAATGCATCGAAGTGTATATCCAACATTTAATAATGATACTCACATTCGTGATTGGTACAAAATATTTGACCAAGTACGAATCGATGTTGTTTTATCAGGACATGACCATATATACAACCGTACTTCAATGCGTGGCAATCAAAAAGTCGAAGTTGGTGCTGGTGCAGTATATGTATCAGGTGGTTCTGCTGGTCCTAAATTCTATAATGCTTCTAACTTAGACCAACGTCCATGGGTTGATGTATTGTATGATGATGATCATAACATCTATTCAATCATTAACATTAATGATAAAGTTCTAACATTTAAAGCTTATGCTTTAATTAACGGTGTAAGTCAAGTAGTTGACTCCTTTGTAATCGATCGCAAAACAATGGTCGTTCCACAAAGCATCGAAATTACTGCTCCAGAAATTGTAGAAGTAGGAACAACTGCCAACTTAACAGCAGTTGTATATAGCAGTATTGGTGAAGTAATGGATGTTGAAGTGAGTTGGGAAATTATCGAAGGAGAAAGTGGAATAACAATTGACCAAGATGGTAAATTAACTATTCCATCAACTGCGGATGCTACACGCACTGTTAAAGTTAAAGCAAAATATCAAGATGTCTTCGCAACAGTTGAAATTACATTATACAAAAAAATAACATTAGAAGAGATTGTAGAAAGAATCTTAATTAAACATCGTGAAAAAATTAACAATATTTTACAATAAATAATTTTCCAAAATTGACTCACAATATAAATTGACAAATAAACTGTTGGAGGAATCTTCATATGAGATATGCGGGCATCTTATTACATATCGCAAGTTTGCCAAATGAGTATGGAATTGGCACTTTAGGAAAAGAAAGTTATCAATTTGTTGATTTCCTAAAGAGTGCTAATCAAAAGTTCTGGCAAGTCTTACCGATTGGCCCAACCTCATATGGGGATTCCCCCTATCAATCTTTTTCGGTATTTGCGGGAAATCCGTATTTTATCGATTTTGATTTGTTAAAAGACGAAGGACTTTTACAGGAAGAAGACTATTTTCATTTGAAAACAAATAGTTCTAGAATTGATTATCATTATTTATTTTCAACTCGCTTTAATGTCTTATATAAGGCGTATGAAAAATTTTTAGAATATGGTGACTCTTTATCGTTTAACCAATTTAAAGAGGATAACAAAGATTGGTTAGACGATTATGCTTTATATATGACAATTAAAGAAACTTTTAACTATCAAAGTTGGCAAGATTGGCCAATTGAATTTAAAATTCGTAATTCTTTAGAAGTTTTCCAATTTGAAAAAAATAATAAAAAACGAATTGATTATTGGAGATTTATCCAATTTTTATTTTTTAAGCAATGGCATAATTTAAAAAACTATGCAAATTCGAATCAAATTGAGATTATTGGTGATATGCCAATATATACGTCGTTAGATTCGGCGGATTGTTGGGCAAATCCTCATCTTTGGCAACTTGATGAAAACTTTGTTCCGGAAGCAGTTGCTGGAGTACCGCCCGATTTGTTTTCGAAAACTGGTCAATTATGGGGAAATCCTTTATATGATTTTCATCAGATGGAAAAAGATAATTATTCGTGGTGGAAACGAAGAATAAAACACAGTCTAACCTTATTTGATGTAATTCGAATTGATCATTTCAGAGGGTTTGAATCATATTATAGTATCCCATATCCTAACCAAACTGCTCAAAATGGCGTCTGGGTAAAGGGACCAGGAATAAAATTGTTTTCAGAAATTAAAAGGGAATTAGGGGATGTGAGGATTATTGCGGAGGACTTGGGGTATATTACTGATGATGTAAAAACTTTGCTTAAACAAACAACTTTTCCAGGAATGAAAGTTTTGCAATTTGGTTTTGATTGCTATGGTGATAGTGAACATGCTCCTCACAACCTGGAAAAAAATTATGTTATTTATCCCGGAACTCATGATAATCCGCCAATTAAAGCTTGGTATGAAAGTTTAAATCCAGCTGATAAAAAATATGTAAATATGTATCTATGCATAAATGATAATGATAATATTTGTGAAGTAATGATCAAAGAATGCTTAAAATCGGTATGCAAATGGGCAATTATTCCTATTCAAGATTACTTAGAATTAGGGATAGAATCTCGTATAAACACCCCTTCTACCTCCAGCGGGAACTGGCAATTCCGCTTAAAAAAAGAAGATCTGTCAGTAACTTTAGCAAATAAAATCAAGCAATGGACTAATTTATATAGACGGGGATTTAGTTCATAATTTTTATTAGTAAACAATATAATTAGTAGGAACGGGAATGTTGATGGATAAAGAGTTATTATTTAAATTTCATAATTCTTATTTACCTAATGCCTATGAATATTTTGGTCCAAAATTTATTACAGAAAACAACCAAGAATATATTGTTTTTCGTGTATATGCTCCCCACGCCACAAAAGTAAGTGTTGTTGGGGATTTTAATCATTGGAATATTGATGCCCATCAAATGACAAAAATATCTCGTGGAGGCGTTTGGGAAATCAAAATTAAAAATGATAATTTATTATTTTTAAAATATAAATTTTATATCGAAAATAATACTAAAAAACTATATAAACAAGATCCGTATAGTAATTTAAATGAAACCGAAGGTGGTAGTTGTTCTATTGTATATAAACTACCAAACTTCAAATTCACAGACCAAGAATGGATTACAAAACGCAGTACTACCCCACCATTTAACCAACCAATGAACATTTATGAGGTTCATTTAGGTTCTTGGAAGAAGAAAGATGGTGGGTTTTTTAATTATCGGGAAATTGCTGATCAATTGATACCATATGTAGTTAAGATGGGGTATACACATATTGAAATTATGCCAATTACCGAGTATCCTTATGGTGGTTCATGGGGCTATCAGGTGACTGGGTATTTTAGTGTAACTTCTCGTTATGGAATGCCGGATGATTTTATGTATTTAGTCAATAAAGCTCATGAACATAAAATTGGGGTAATTTTAGATTGGGTTCCAGCTCATTTTCCTAAAGATGAATATTCATTAATTGAATTTGACGGGGAGTATGTTTATGAAAATCCTGAACCAACTAAAATGGAACATCGAAATTGGGGAACAAGGATATTTAATTTCAGTAAACCTGAAGTAAAATCTTTTTTAATTTCTAGTGCTATTTTCTTTTTTGAAAGGTGCAGTAGTTTTAAGTGATTATATTACTACAGTCAGTCCGAGTTATGCTAAAGAAATTCAAACTCCTGAATATGCTTATGGATTAAATGAGGTTATTTGTAATTACAAAGATAAATTAATAGGAGTTTTAAATGGAATAGATATTGATTTTTATAATCCCGAACAAGATTTAAATATATATACTAATTTTTCAAGTGAAAAACTTGATAAAAGAATAGAAAATAAAATCCAATTGCAAAAGGATTTAGCTTTTCCAATTAATCCGAATATTCCGCTTTTAGCGATCGTTTCACGATTGGTTGATCATAAAGGAATGGATCTAATAATTGAAAGTATGAATAAATTGCTTAAGAATGATATTCAACTAGTTGTCCTTGGAAAAGGGGATAAAAATTATGAAGAGCAATTTATCAAATATGAGCAACGATATCCCCATAAAGTTCGCGTTTTAATAATATTTGATGTTAATTTAGCTAAAAAGATTTATGCAAGCACTGATTTATTTTTAATGCCATCTAAGTCTGAACCATGCGGACTTAGTCAAATGATAGCTTGTCGTTATGGTGCCATTCCTATTGTTAGAAAAACTGGAGGATTAGGTGATTCTATTAAGGATTATAATAGTAATACAGGAAATGGGTTTGTTTTTGAAGAATATAGTTCCAATGCATTAATAAATAAAATCAATCAAGCACTTAGGTTATATTCTAACCAAGAAGAGTTTCGTAAATTACGTAAATTAGCCATGACAACTGATTTTAGTTGGCAAAAAAGTTCTCAAGAATACCTTGACTTATATCAAAAGTTGTTGGCTAAATAAGTTAAAGTACTAGAAAAGGAGTTTGTTAATGGAGACTAAGGATTTTGCTTTATTATTAGAGCAAAGATTACCAAAAGTAAATGCACTTTCATTTGAAGAATTATCTTTAGAGCAAGTGTATCAATTAATTGCGATAACTATAAATGACATTTTATTGCAACAACGTCAAAAGATGAATAAAGTAATTAGAACTGATAATTTTAAAAAAGTATACTATTTAAGTATGGAATTTTTAATTGGTAAATCTTTACGTAATAATTTAGTAAATTTAGAATTAGAAGAAGTTGTCAAAGAAATAATTACCAAACTTGGATATACTTTAGACCAATTATATGATTATGAGCAAGATGCTGGACTTGGTAATGGTGGTCTTGGAAGGCTTGCGGCATGTTTTTTTGACTCTCTTTCTTTTCAAAATTATCCAGCAATGGGCTATTCATTATTGTATGAATATGGTTTATTTAAACAAACAATTCAAGATGGTTGGCAAAATGAAACTCCTGATCGGTGGTTAAATACAGGGAAAGTATGGTTAAATCCGGTTGTTGATGAAGTTGTAACAGTTTGTTTTGATGGAGTTGTAGAAGAAGTCGAAGACGATGGAAAAATTAAATATTTGTACACCGGTTTTCAAACAATCGAAGCAATTCCATATGATATTATCATCTCGGGCTCTAATTCCACTACTTCTACATTACGCTTATGGAGTAGTGAAGCACAGGATAAATTTAATTTGCAGGCATTTAATGATGGTGATTATCACCAAGCAATGAAAACTTTTAATGAAGCTAATTTAATCACAAAAGTTCTATATCCAAGTGATAACCATTATCAAGGCAAAGAATTACGTCTAAAACAACAGTATTTTTTGGTTAGTGCATCAATTCAAAATATTGTTAGTGAATACTTAAAAACACATCATAATATTTTAGATTTTCCTAAATATGTAGCAATTCACATTAATGATACTCATCCTGCCTTAGCTATCCCAGAATTAATCAGAATTTTAATTGATAAATTTAATCTAGATTTTAATACTTCCTTAAATATCGCTAAACAAACTTTTTCATATACTAATCATACAGTGATGGCGGAAGCTTTGGAGCGTTGGCCATCAGATTTGATTAGAACAAAATTGCCACGAATTTATATAATTTTAAATCAAATCAATGAATCTTTCCTAACAGAAATTTCCTCATTAAACTTGTCATCACAATTAATTAATGAAGTCTCCATTATTTACAATGGTGAAGTTAGAATGGCTAATTTATGTGTTTTTGTAAGTCACACAGTAAATGGTGTATCGAAATTACATAGTGAAATTATCAAACAAAATATTTTTAATGGATTTTATCAATTATACCCCGAACGATTTACTAACGTTACCAACGGTATTGCTTATCGTCGTTGGTTAGTTCAAGGAAATCCTAAATTATGCGATTTATTAGACGAACTAATTGGAATTGATTATAGATATGATGCTCAAAAACTAAAAGAGTTGTTAAAATATCAAAAAAATAAAAAAGTATTGCGAAGATTAGGGGAAATTAAATATCAAAATAAAGTTTACTTTAGTCAAAAAATTGCTCAAAAAACAGGGATAATTCTTAATCCTAATAGTCGCTTTGATGTGCAAGTTAAACGAATACATGAGTATAAACGCCAATTATTAAATGTATTACGAATTGTGTATTTGCTAACTTTATTAGAAGAAAATCCTAATTTAGATATTACACCACAAACATTTATTTTTGGCGGAAAAGCGGCCCCTGGATATTTTCGAGCAAAGCAAATTATCGAATTAATTACATATTTGGCTGCAGAGATTAACCAAAGACCACAAATTAAAGAGAAGATAGATGTGGTATATTTACCAGATTATAATGTGTCGATTGCAGAGATGATTTTTCCAGCAAGCGAAGTTAGTCAACAAATTTCATTAGCTGGAAAAGAAGCCAGTGGTACTGGTAATATGAAATTTATGATAAATGGAGCACTTACTTTTGGAACTTTAGATGGTGCAAATATTGAAATTAGCGAAGAGATTGGATTAGACAATATCTTTATTTTTGGACTTACTGCTAATGAAGTAAAAAAAATTGATCAACGTGGTTATAATCCATATGATTATTATGCTTCTAATCCTCGAATCATTAAAGTAATTGATCGTTTAAATTATGGATTTAATGGTAAAAGTTTTGATCATATTTCCCGATATTTATTAACTGACTATGATCCTGATCCATTTAAGTGTCTTGCTGATTTCGATGCTTATTTAGATGCTCATTTAAAAATGGATCAAATTTATCAAGATCAATATCGATGGAACCAAAAGTCACTAATAAATATTGCAAATGCGGGATATTTTTCAAGCGATCGGGCAATTTATGAATATTGTGAAAATATTTGGCATATTAAGAAAGTTAAGTTATGAGAGAGTTTATATATAATCCAATTTTACCAATTTATAAATTCCCTGTTGGAGCTTGTAAAGTTTTTGAAAATATAACTATTAATGTCAAAGTTCGTAATGATATCTACATTCAATCTTTAAAACTGATTATTAAAAATGATAATGAACCAATTTATAAAATGATTGATTGTTTTTATACCCATCATGAAGAACAGTATCATAATTTTTGTTGTACTTTTCAAGTTCTAGATGTGGGAATTTATTGGTACTATTTTGAAGTTGATAATGGCAATTATTTTCTTGGACCTGATGAATGCTTAGAGGCTATCAAAACAAATAATCCCGCATGTTGGCTGCTATCTATTCATCAGGATTTTGTTAGTAGTCTTAGTTGGTATAAGGGAAGAATAATGTATCAAATTTTTGTTGATCGTTTTTATAAAGGCGGAAATAATCCACCTAAACAGGACATTATTCTTCACAAGTCATGGGATGAAGATGTTTATTATAAGCCAATTGATGGGAAAATTTTAAATAATGATTTCTTTGGCGGAGATTTAAAAGGAATTATCCACAAATTAGATTATTTGAAAAGTCTAAATGTTGGATTAATTTATTTAAGTCCAATTTTTGAAGCGCAATCAAATCATAAATATGATACTGGTGATTACTTTAAAATCGATTCAATGTTTGGAACACTGGATGATTTTAAAGAACTAATAAATGAAGCTCAAAAACGTGATATCTATATAATTTTAGATGGCGTATTTAATCATACCGGTGATAATAGTAGGTATTTTAATAAATATGGTAAATATGATAGTGTCGGTGCATATCAATCTCAGGAATCACCATATTATCATTGGTACAGTTTTATTAATTGGCCTTATGAGTATGACTGTTGGTGGGGCTTTTCCACATTACCCTCAGTCAATCAAAGAAATTACGAAGTATTAGAGTTTTTTACTGGACCGAATGGAGTTATTAATTATTGGCTTTCCTTTGGAGCGCGAGGTTTCAGATTGGATGTTGTTGATGAGTTGAATGATAATTTTGTGAATTTAATTCACGATGCCATAAAACGTGTTAATAAAGAAAATATAGTAATTGGAGAAGTATGGGAGGATGCCTCTATTAAAATATCTTATAATCAAAGACGAAGATATTTTAATGGACGACAGCTTGACACCGTGATGAATTATCCATTAAAACGAGCTATTTTAAGTTATATAAGAGATAATAACTGGCGTTATTTACAAATAAAAATTCGTAAACTTTTAAATAATTATCCGAAGCATACCATCAATACTTTAATGAATCATTTAGGAACTCATGATACAATGCGATTACTAAATAATTTTGCCTATTCAAGAGAAGAGGATTTATCTAAAGATCAACAAGCGCATTACATAATGCGTGATGAAGAATTACAGCAAGCAATCATGAAATTAAAACTTGCGACTACTTTACAATTTATGTTACCAGGCGTTCCGTGTATATATTATGGCGATGAAATTGGTATGCAAGGTTTTCGTGATCCGTTTTGTAGAAGGACGTTTAGGTGGCATGATATTAATGAGGATATCTTCAAATGGTATCAATTATTAAGTAATATTCGCATATCTCATGATTGTTTTAAAGATGGAACATATGAAGAAGCTTATATCAATGATAATATTTTCTCATTTTTTAGACATGGTAAAGATTACAGAATTTTAGTAATTGTAAATAATAATGACTATGACTTTATTTATAATATTAGTTATGGTTTGGATTTAATAAATAATGAAGAAGTAAAACAAAAAGTAATTGTAAAAGGTAAAAGTGTTAAAATTATCAAAATAACTAAGTAGTTAAAAGCTTCTTTTCTAGTTTAGAAAAAGAAGCTTTTAAACTTTACAATTACGTATTTAATATTTATCTTGTTTTATGATATAATACTTTTGGTGAATAAAATGAACGGTATTTTGGTAATAAATAAGCCAGTTGGTTTGACATCTCATCAAGTAATCACAAAAATAAAAAAAATATTAAATATTAAAAAAATCGGTCATGCAGGGACGCTTGATCCGCTAGCCAGTGGGGTTTTAGTAGTTTTAATAAATGATGCAACTAAACTATCTGATTTTTTGATTTCTGAAGATAAAGAATATATAGCAACTATTGCTATTGGAACTAGTACAACCACTGAAGATGCAACTGGGGAAATAGTTGGACAGGTTAAAGTTAGTCATTTAGATGAAAAAGAAGTCGATAGAGTTTTAGAAACAATGATTGGAGAAAATTATCAAATTCCTCCGATGTTTTCTGCCATTAAACTTCAAGGGCAAAAACTATATGAATTAGCCCGTAAAGGTGAAACAATCGAACGAACTCCACGAAAAATTATGATTTATTCGCTTAAACGAATTAGTCCAATTACTTATCTAGACAATCAAGCTTATTTTTCGTTTAGAACAGAAGTTTCTAAAGGAACATATATTAGAACTTTATGTACTGATATTGGTAAAGCTTTAAATTATCCGGCTCATATGAAAGAATTAGTGCGGACTAAAAGCGGAAAATTTACTTTAGAAAATGCTTATGATCTTGAAGATATTGAGAATAAAAAATTTCAACTGATTCCAATGGATGATGCTTTAACTATACCGAAAGTTTCTCTTACAAGCGAATTATATTTAAAAGTAAAAAATGGACAAAAAATAGCTAGTTGTGATATAAATATGACAAGTGACTTAATAGCTTTTACTTATCAAAATCAATTAGTCGCAATTTACAAAAAACAAAATAATTACTATAAGGCGGAACGAGTATGGAATTAATAACGTATAAATTAGGTGATAACTTACATTTATCTGAAAAAATCATAGCAGCTATTGGGCAATTTGATGGATTACATTTAGCCCATACAACATTAATTAAAAAAGCTATTTCCCTAGCAAAAACTAAAAATATAAAAAGTGCAGTAATTACTTTTGACCCTCATCCAGATTTTGTGTTAGGGAAACGAGCTAATTATGGTTATATAACGCCAATTAGTGCTAAAATAAATTACTTACAATCACTTGGAATAGATTATTTAATTTTAATTGAGTTTACGAAAGAGTTAAGCCAACTTGAGCCAAGTGAATTTGAACAAAAAATATTATTAAGTCTAAATATCGATACCTTAGTAGCTGGTTTTGATTTCCATTATGGTCGATTTGGTAAAGGTAATATCGATACTTTGCGGGATTTAAATAAATTTGATGTTATTGAAATACCTATGATTGAATATCAAAATGAAAAAATGGGATCAGATCTAGTTAGAAAATATTTAACGCTTGGAGAATTAGACCATGTGAAAAATATTTTAGGGCGATATTATAATATAACGGGAAAAGTTGTTCCTGGAAATAAAGTTGGACGTATACTGGGATTTAAAACCGCAAATGTTAGTCTTGACGATGACTATCATTTTTTACGTAAAGGTGTCTATGGGGTAATAGTGACTATTAACAATAAAGAATATTTAGGTGTCGCTAATATCGGAAATAATCCAACGGTGAATTATGTGGAAAGGCCGAGATTAGAAGTCCATATTCTTGATTTCAATGATGATATTTATGGTCAAGAAATATCGGTCGATTTTGTGTTCTTTATTCGTGATGAAGAAAAATTTATTAATATTAATGATTTAATTAAACAGATTGAAGAAGATGCAAAAATTGCCAAAGAAAAATTACTAATGATTAAGGAGAAAGAAAATGAAAGTTGCGATTGTTGCGGCGATGAAAGAAGAAGTTAAGTATTTTATAGATAAATTGGAAAACTATAATACTAAACAAATTAATAATTTTACTTTTTATACTGGGAAATTATATGATGTTGAACTAGTTTTAGTAGTATCAGGAATTGGTAAGGTATTTGCTGGTGTTTTACTTACAACCTTATTTGATTATTTTGACGTTGATTTAGTAATTAATGTTGGTGTCGCTGGTGGATTCGCAAATAAAACTAGTCTTGGTAATGTTATTATCGGGAAAAAATTATTTTATGGTGATGTAAATCTAACTGGCATTAACAATTATCAATATGGACAATTACCTAATATGCCTCGATTTTTTACAACAAAATCAATAACTATAAATAAAGATTTCCCATTTGTAATTCAATTTGGTGATATCTTAACCAGTGATACTTTTGTCAGTGAATTAGATTTAGTCGAGTCAATAATAAGTAATCATTTTAATGATGAAAACATCATTGCCTGCGATATGGAAACAACTGCTTTTGCCCAAACATGTTATTTCTTCAATAAAGATTTTATTGTCATTCGTGGAATTAGTGATATTATTGGTCGCGAAAATGAAGATTTAGCATATAACTACGAAAATCTACAAAAGGCAAGTTTAAATAGTTGCTTAGTTTTAGATTATTACTTAAGTACTTTAAAATCTTTATAAAACATTTGCATTTTTTGAAAAATATGGTATACTATATTAATGAAATACCTATCACTTAGTTTAACGAATCTCCGACGTTATACTAGGTTGTAGGTGAAAATAAATAATAGGAGGAATGAATAATGGCTTTATCAAAAGAAGAAAAAGCACAAATCGTAGCTAAGTTTGGTAAAAACGAAAATGACACAGGTTCAGTTGAAGTTCAAATTGCCATTTTAACTCACGAAATTAATCGTTTAAATGAACATTTAAAAGTTCATAAACACGATTTTCATTCACGTCGTGGGTTATTAATGAAAGTCGGTCATCGTCGTAACTTACTTAACTACTTAAAAGAACGCGATATTCAAAGATATCGATTTGTAATTGAAGAACTTAATCTTCGTAAATAAGGGTAGTTTTATACCCTTATTTGTTCATTAAGATAATGTAATTTAGAGAAAGGAACTATAAGTAAAATTCTTATGGGTAGGTAATGTAGTCGTGGAAAGAAAAGTGTATGAATATGTTCAAGGAAATCGAAAGTTTATTGTTGAAATTGGTGAATTAGCTAAACAAGCTAATGGCGCAGTATTTGTTCGTTTTGATGATACTGCAGTTTTGTCAGTTGCAGTTGCTAGTAAAACTCCATCAACAGTAGACTTTTTCCCATTAACTGTTTTATATCAAGAACGGTTATATGCGGCAGGGAAAATTCCGGGCGGATTTTTAAAACGAGAAGGACGACCAACTGAATATGAAACATTAACTAGTCGGTTGATTGACCGTCCTCTTCGTCCATTATTCCCTAAAGGTTTTCGTAATGAAGTTCAAGTTGTAAACACAGTGTTAAGTGCTAACCCAGACAATAGTCCTCAAATGGCCGCAATGTTAGGTTCATCACTAGCACTAACAATTTCTGATATCCCATTTGACGGACCAATTGCTGGTGTTATTGTAGGGCGTGTTGATGGCCAATTTATTATTAATCCGACAGTCGAACAATTAGAAAATTCTGATATTAATATTGCTGTTGCGGGAACAAAATACGCCGTCAACATGGTAGAAGCTGAAGCCAAAGAAGTTAGTGAAAGCGACATTTTAGACGCTATAATGTTTGGACATGAAGAAATTAAAAAAATGGTTGCTTTCCAAGAGCAAATTCGTGCAGAAATTGGTAAAGAGAAATTTGAAGTTGAATTGTTCGAAATTAGTCCTGAAGTCGATAAGTTAGTTAGAGATATGTCTGAAAAGGATTTACTACAAGCCATTGTTATTCATGACAAACAAGAACGTAGTAATGCTATTGAAGCAATTAACGAACGTGTTTTAGAGACTTTAGAAGAAATGTGGGCTGATAAAGAGGAAGAAGAGTTTGAAAACTTATTAGCTCAAGCCAAAGAAGTCTTAGAAACAATTGTTCGTGATGAAGTTCGTCGCTTAATTACGCAAGAAAAAGTTCGTCCAGATGGTCGTAAAATCGATGAAATTCGTCCATTATCATCTAAAATCGATGTGTTAGAACGTACTCATGGTTCTGCCTTATTCACTCGAGGACAAACTCAAGCACTATCAGTTGTAACATTAGGATCATTAGGTGAATTTCAAATTATTGATGGCCTAGGTGTCGAAGAAGGTAAACGTTTCATGCTACACTATAATTTCCCAGCATTCAGCGTTGGAGAAGTTGGACGTTATGGCTCACCAGGTCGTCGTGAAATTGGTCATGGCGCTTTAGGCGAACGTGCTTTAGCCCAAGTAATTCCATCTGAAGATGATTTTCCATATACTATTCGCGTCGTTAGTGAAATTTTAGAATCCAACGGTTCTACATCACAAGCATCAATTTGTGCTGGAACAATGGCATTAATGGCTGCTGGGGTTCCAATTAAAGCTCCAGTTGCGGGAATTGCGATGGGATTAATAACTGATGGTGATAAATACACTATTTTAACAGATATCCAAGGAATGGAAGACCATTTAGGTGATATGGACTTTAAAGTAGCTGGTTCTAAAAAAGGTGTTACAGCAATTCAAATGGATATTAAAATTGCTGGGTTAAGTAAAGAAATTTTAGCTGAAGCATTAGAACAAGCTCGTGTAGGTCGCTTACAAATTCTAGAACATATGTTAAGTGTTATTCCAGAACCACGTAAAGAATTAAGTCCATATGCGCCAAAAGTTAAAATGATTAAAATTGATCCAGAAAAAATTCGTGAAGTTATCGGTTCGGGTGGAAAAGTTATTACTGAAATTATTAATCAATGTAATGGCGTTAAAATAGACATTGAACAAGATGGACGTGTCTTTATAATGCACTCTGAAACTCAATGGATTGATAAGGCCATCGATATGATTAAAGATATCGTTCGTGAAGCAGAAATTGGCAAAATCTATACTGGAAAAGTTGTTAAAATCGAGAGTTTCGGAGCATTTGTAGAATTATGGCCTGGATGTGATGGATTAATTCACATTTCTAAAATATCTAAAGACCGAGTTGAAAAGGTTGAAGATGTTCTAGCAGTTGGCGATGAAGTAACTGTTAAAGTTATTGGAATCGATGAAAAAGGTCGTATTAAATTATCACGTAAAGATGCTTTATCAAATAATTCATAAATAGTCCATTTTAAGAATATATATTCTTAAAATGGATGTAAATTTCAATTGACATTTATAGTAATTATGTTTATAATACTATAGGTGTCAAACCTATATGGCTCCGTAGCCAAGTGGCTAAGGCAAGGGACTGCAACTCCCTGATCAACGGTTCGAATCCGTTCGGGGCCTCCA
>LFRX01000037.1 GCA_001512985.1 Acholeplasmatales bacterium DTU056 | reverse complement strand
AAGTGAGAATGTTAATGGTAATCCTAGTTGAACCATATAACGTGGAATGCTATTTTGAAGAATAATTAAAACAGCTAATAATAAAATTGGTAAATATACTAAAAGATTAACTTCTTCTTTAATTTTAAAGTTGACAATTTCTTTAAGTTCATCAACATCAATTTTTTTAATATATTTTCTTCCAATAAATAATACTGAGAAAATTGCAACAGGAAGTGTTAGTAATAATAACGGTAATGTAAATCCAATATATGGCATATCGACAACATCACAAATCAACATAACTGGAATGTTAATTGGCGGAGCAATCATTCCTAATACCGCTCCAAGAGCAATAATCGCGGCGGTTTTGTTACGTGGAATCCCAATCTTGATCATAATTGGGGCGACTAGTGCACCAGAACTTATGATTGAAGCGATTGCTGAACCGGTAATCATTGCTGGAAACATAATAATAATCATAAAAGCAATTAATAATAACGTTGGATATTTATGCTACTTCTCAACAATAGCCACACTACAAGCATCCAATGCTCCGCTTTTTTCTAATGTGACCATAAAAATCATTGCCGCACAATTGTCATTATTGGATCAATAAATCCGAACGTTCCTTCTACTAAATGTCTAATTAGAATCCCAAAGCCAGCTATTAATGCTCCAACGATAGCTGAAATCATTAATTAGATACCAGCA
>LFRX01000047.1:78871-84030 GCA_001512985.1 Acholeplasmatales bacterium DTU056 | reverse complement strand
TCTAATTTAGTTAGTGAACCAAAACTAACTTTTACTAATCTTGACTTTAACCGTATAATTTATGATAAAACAAATTATTACCAAGATTTTAGATTTGAATTTAACTTACCAAATGGAAAAACTTTTGTAATAAAAATTGATGGAATATTAATTGATTTTAGTAGTTCAGAAGTCACAATTGATATTCTAATTAATATCAATAATTTAGTTACTATAATGCGATTGCGAGGAGAAGTAATTGATAATAATACTGATGCTGTAAAGATTAAAGTGTCAGAAATTATTACCCTTGGAGAAGATCCAGGTGAAGAAGAAATAGATTTTATTAAAACCCAAAATACATACTTATTAAATCTTATTGGCGATAACCTAGCTAGTCTAGAAATTATCAGTTATGATAAAGATTCAAGAACATTTATGCTAGATTCAAAAACATTTAACAATTTAATTAATGTTACTGGTAATAATGATAATCCTTTAATCACAGTGGAAAAAATAAATATTTTAGAAGGTAAACTTGATATTTATATTACATATAATGATCCACAATTAAGTAACTTAATCAATAATGTAACTAACCTAGTTAACGACTTCTTAGCAAATAACAATTTAGCAATTGATGACTTTAATATAAGTGATCCAGAACAAGCCGAATTGATTGAAGAACTATTAGACTCTTTAGGTGAAATAAGTAATGTTATAAATAACAATGAAGATTTAAGCCATGAACAAATAGATAATTTGATTAATTTAATTAATCAATTAGATGATGAAAACTTAAATACATTTATAGAATTATTTGAGACTGAAATTAATGATTCACAATTGTTAGATTTATATGATATGTTGTTCGGTCAAATTAGTTAAAAAAGAAAATTTGATTCTAAAAATAACCAAGTTGTTGCTTGGTTATTTTTATATTTTTGGAAAATTATAGAAAGTAATCGAATTATGTGTTATAATTGATAAAAGTTGGGTGTTTTGTGGGAGGAAAAGATGGAGTTAAAAAAAGAAATATTAAATGCTGTATGTACAAGTTTGATCGACAAGGAAATTGAATCAAAAGAATTACTACGTCCTGATTTTGTATATAATGATCATAAAAAAGGGATGAAAGTAATAAGCACAATTATTAGTGAGTTAAATTCATGTGATGAGTTTATAATTTCAGTAGCTTTTATTACAGATAGTGGACTAGCATTATTATTAAATACTTTTAAATATTTAGAAGAAAAAGGGATAAAGGGAAAAATATTAACTACAAATTATCTTAATTTTAATGAAGCAAAATCACTAAGAAAATTGAAAACATTTTCTAATATAGAAGTAAGAGTTTGTACTGCTAATAACTTTCATAGTAAAGGATACATCTTTAGAAGAGGCGAGCAATATACGTTATTAATTGGAAGTTCCAATATTACTCAAAACGCTTTGACATTAAATAATGAATGGAATTTACGAATAGTTAGTTTACCAAAAGGGAAACTTATTGATGATATATTACAAGAATTTAAAAATATTTGGGATGAAACTCCCCCTCTAACAGATGAGTGGTTGGATGAATATGAAAATAAACACTTAGATTCATATTCTAAGTTTTTCCAATCGCTTTTCGAAAGAATCGAACAAACAATTGAAATAAAACCAAATAAAATGCAAAAAGAAGCTTTAGAAGCTATTGAAGAGCAAAGAAGAAAAGGAATCAATAAAACATTAGTGATTTCAGCAACCGGAACGGGAAAAACATATTTAGCGGCATTTGATGTTAAGCAATTTAATCCTAATAAAATGTTATTTGTTGTGCATCGGGAACAAATCGCTCGTGATGCTGAAAGAAGTTTTCGAAATGTCCTAGGATCGAACATAAAAACCAAAATTTTAGCAGGGGGCGAACGAGATATAGGTGATGCTAATTATATCTTTTGCACGATACAAACTTTATCTAAGGATGAAGTATTAAATTCATTTTCAAGAGAATTTTTTGACTATATTTGTATTGATGAAGTACATCGCGCAGGTGCTGCATCTTATCAAAAAATAATAAACTATTTCATCCCTAAATTTATGTTGGGTATGAGTGCTACTCCAGAAAGAACAGATGGATTTAACATATATGAAATGTTTGACTATAATATCGCTTATGAGATCAGATTACAAAAAGCATTGGAAGAAAATATGTTATGTCCTTTTCATTATTTTGGTGTCTCAGAACTAATTATCGATGGGGTAGAAATTAAAGATGAAACTGAATTTAGATATTTGACAGCAAAAGAACGTGTTAACCATATTATTGAAAAAATACATTTTTATGGTTACAGTGGCCCACGCGTTAGAGGGTTAATATTTTGTTCCTCAAAAGAAGAATGTCACGAATTATCAAAATTATTTAATGAAAAGGGGTTTCAAACAATTGCGTTGACCGGTGAGAATACCCAAGATGAACGTGAAGATGCTGTTAGGCGATTAGAGTTGCCTGTTCGAACAGAAGATGCTTTAGATTATATTTTCACAGTTGATATTTTTAATGAGGGTGTAGATATTCCCAAAGTGAATCAAGTAGTCATGTTAAGACCTACCGAATCAGCAATCATTTTTGTTCAACAATTAGGCCGCGGGTTAAGATTGGATCCAGAAAAGGAATATTTAGTTGTTATTGATTTTATTGCAAATTATAAAAAGAACTTTTTGATACCTATTGCATTATCTGGAGATAGAACATATAACAGAGATACGTTGAAAAGATTTGTTATGAATGGCACTTCTATCATTCCAGGTGCTTCTACTATACATTTTGATGAAGTATCTAAACGTAAAATATATGAATCAATTGAAAGAGCTCCATTTTCAAAAAATTCATTTATTAAAAACGAATATCTAAATTTAAAATTTAAACTTAACAAAATTCCAACTTTAGTTGACTTTTATAAATATGGAGCAATCGATCCAGAACTAATATTTGAATGTAAATCAACAGAAACATATTATCATCTTCTATATAAATTTGAAAGAGAGAATATACCTCATCTTTCTAATGAGCATGTATTAACATTAAAGTTTTTAACAAGAGAAATATCCAGTGCTAAGAGAGTTCATGAAATAATAATTTTAAAAGAACTTTTAAATAAAGAACAAATTAATATTAATAAAATACACGAAATTATTAAAAAAGATTTTAACAGATCAACCAAATTTGAAGATATCCTTTCTGCAATAAACGTCTTGAACTCTAGTTTTCAAGCCGAAAATAATTTTAAACTTAACTTTCCATTATTAGATTATAACGATGATATTATACTATTTAGCGCACACTTAAAACAGCTATTAGAAAATAATAGTTTTAAAGAGTATGTAAGAGATTTATTAGAATATTCACTATTAAAATATCAAAAAGAATTAATTAATAATGAGCCTGATACAAATTTTGTATTATATCAGAAGTATACAAGAAAAGAAGTTATAAAACTATTAAATTGGGAAAAAGATTCTAGTTCGGCCACTTTTGGTTATTTGATAAAAAATAATACTTGTCCAATATTTGTTACATATCATAAAGGTGATGATTTTGATAGTTCAATTAAATATTCTGATCAATTTATAGATCATTTCACATTTAAATGGATATCAAAAAACAGAAGGACTTTAAATTCAAGAGATGTAGTTAAAATAATAAATTCAAAAAGAAACCAAACACAAATGTTCTTATTCGTACAAAAAAATAAAAGTGATAATAAATACTATTATTTAGGACAAATGGAATTATTAGATAATTCTTGGCAACAAATCACTATGAAAGACGAAAACAATCAAAACATACCGGCGGTAAGTTTTATTTTTAAAATGAAAAATCCAGTGAGAAATGATATATATGAGTACATAATTACGAAAGAGTGAGAGAGAATGAAAAAGACTATTGAGGTTGTAGCTGCAGTTATATCTGATGGAGATAGATTTTTTTGTGCTCAACGTAAGGATGAAGGAGAATTAGCCCGAAAATGGGAATTTCCCGGTGGAAAGGTTGAACCAAATGAAACAAAAGAAGAGACTATTATTAGAGAGATAAAAGAAGAATTAAAAACTGATATTAAAGTATTAGGCTATTTAACAACTGTATATCATGAATATCGAACATTCAATTTAATTTTACATGCATACTTATGTAAAATCAACAATGGGAACTTAGAGTTAACAGAACACCTTAATAGTGCATGGTTAACAGTTGATGAGATGTTAGAGTATGATTTTGCAGAAGCAGATAGGCCTGTGATAAAAAAATTGCTGGAGTTAAAGTAATTCTGAGAAAACATTTACTTTAAATTTACAGTCTCCTTTCTTGCAAATTTACAGTATACATGCTATAATATGTTAGTCTTAACGATACAAGTATTTGTTTTTTAAAATGGAGGTCTATAAATGCGAGATAAAGTTTTAGTCGAAACATCTGCAAGACATGTACATGTAACAGATGAACATTTAGAAATATTATTCGGAAAAGGTGCTAAATTAACTCCGGTTAAAGAATTGTCTCAACCAGGTCAATATGCTTCTGAACAACGAGTAACTATCGTTGGACCAAGAAGTTCAATTTCTAATGTAGTTATTTTAGGACCAACTCGTAAAGCTACCCAAGTCGAAGTCTCCGCAACCGACGCTCGCGCTTTAGGTATACCAGCGGTAATTAGAGAATCAGGAGATATCAAAGGAACACCAGGTTGTAAATTAATCGGCCCTGCCGGAGAAGTAGAATTAACTGAAGGGGTTATTGTTGCTAAAAGACATATTCATGCCACCCCTGAAGATGCAGAAAGATTAGATTTAAAAGATAACGAGGTAGTAAGTGTTAAAGTAACTACTGATCATCGTAGTTTAACTTTCTCAGATGTAGTAGTTCGTGTAAGTCCAAACTTTGCTTTAGCTATGCACATCGACACTGATGAAGCAAATGCGGCGGGAATTACTGCACCGGGAACATATGGTGAAATTATTAAGAACTAAAGGTATCAATTCACCTTTAGTTCTTTTTTTCTATTGATTTAGTGTGATTAAGTGGTTGATTTTAAAGTATAAACTATATTTTAGACAAAGAAATTTATTTAAAAAAGAATGAGAAAGGTAAAAATTGACCTTTTAAATTCTTGTTTTATTAGGTAATATTCATTTAG
>LFRX01000047.1:69213-78806 GCA_001512985.1 Acholeplasmatales bacterium DTU056 | reverse complement strand
AGAAGTAATTTATTTAACAAGTTATTTATTATCTTACTGTTAATATTTAGTATTTTTATTTTTACAAGTTGTGATCTTGTAGAAAAAGCCCCACTTGAATATCCTGATAATGATCAAATTATCGGTGATGATGACCTGGGTAATGAGGACGAGCAAGAAGATCAGATTACCATAGATTATTTAGATATTTATTCAATCAATGATCTACACGGCGCTATCGAAGAAGATGAATATGGTCGTGGACTTGCTCGGATAGGAAATTTCTTAATTGAAAAGAAAACAACAAACCCAGATAATACAGTTATTTTGGTAGCTGGAGATATGTTTCAAGGAACTGCCATTTCCAATTTAACTTATGGTGGAGTCGTTGTCGAGGCGTTAAATTATATTGGAATTGATGCTTTTACAATTGGTAACCATGAGTTTGATTGGGGGGTTCAAAGAATAATTGATTTAATCGATGAAAAAAGTTCCCAAGTAAAGGTTAATTTCCCTTTATTAGGAGCAAATATCTATAAAATAAGTACTAACCAACGAGCTGAATGGGTTAATGACTACGTTATTATTGAACGCGGCGGATTAAAGATTGGTATTATTGGAGTAATCGGAGATTATCAAATTAATTCGATTACGGCACCTTATGTTGAAGGGTATAAGTTTTTAAATCCTGTCCCAATTATTAAAAGCCTAGCTTTTGAGTTACGAGCAAATAAGAATGTTGATGTAGTAATTGTTCTTGCTCATGACGGAGATACTACGAATATACCCTCTGACTCATTTAACCGTAAGTTAAGTTATCTAGAAGGAATGTATAGTGTTGATGCAGTAATTAATGCTCATACTCATTACTATTATGACCGTACTATTCCTCGCCAAAACCGGGTAGAATTACCGGTAGTTCAAGCGGGAAGTAGTGGTAGTCATATTGGATATATTCGTTTAAATCTAGATAAAAAGACTAAAAAAATAACTTCAGTATCAGTTGATACAATTCAAGTAGGTTATTCACTTTCAGAAAATAATCCAACTATTCTTGAAATAATTGAAAAACACCGCCAAGAAGTAAAGAAAAAACTTGATATCGATGAAGCATTAGCAACTGCCGGAACATATATTTCCAAAGATACATTTGCTAATTGGGCGGTTAATGTAATGAAAAAATATAGCAAAGCAGATTTTGCAGTAGTGAATTCGGGGGCTTTCCGTGAAGGTTTTCCAATTCGTCAAAATGAAATAATTGATGTTCAAAGAGTATATCAATTTATGCCGTTTGATAATGTTGTTTTAACATGTAAGTTAAATGGACGTCAATTACGGTCACTTGCTAGAAATAATGGATTTGTTTTTAGTAGTAATTTTGATGTTAATGATTTAAAGGATTATGAAGAATATACGATTGCAACGGTTGATTATTTATTTTATAAAACTGATTATGAATTTTTAAATGGACGTGAAATTACTAACTTACATGAGTATTTTCGTGATTACTTAATTTTAGAATTAAAAACTTATAAACAACAAAATAAACTATTTTTCGCTAGATAAATAATGTAATTATGATATAATAATTAAATATCTATTTGGGAGAGTGTAGAATGAATAAAGTTAAAATTATTACTGACAGCACATGTGATTTAAGTTTACAGATGTATCAAGAAATGGATGTGGAAGTAATTCCGTTCCATGTGAATTTTAATGATGAATCGTATTTAGATTTAGTAGAAATGGATAGTGACCAATTGGTCGAAAAAGTTAAAGAAACTAAAATTTTTCCAAAAACCGCTGCTGCTTCAGCAGGAGTATTTTATGAGACGTTTAAAAAATATATTGATCAAGGCTATGATGTCTTATATTTAGGAATTGGTAGTGGATTGTCAGGGGCATTCCAAATTGCTAAGTCAGTTACTCATGATTTGCCAGAAGGACGGGTATTTTTAGTTGATTCACAAAACTTGTCTAGTGGTTCAGGATTATTGTTACGTAAAGCCGTCGGTTTTCGAGACCAAGGAATGAGTGCTGAACAAATTAAAGAAGAAGTGGAAAAAATTGTTCCTCGTGTTCGCAGTCAGTTTATCGTTGATACCTTAGAATATTTACATCGGGGTGGAAGATGCAGTGGAACTGCTCGCTTAATTGGAACATTATTAAAAATGCATCCACTTATTCGGGTAATTGATGGTAAAATGATTGTAGCTAAAAAACCTCGTGGGACATTACGTAAAGCAGTTGATGCGATGTTAGAATATTTTTATAAAGACTTAGATAAAGTTGATCCGGATTGTATTTTTATTACACATGTGGTATCTGATGAAAACGAGAAATACATTCGTGAAAAAATTACTCCACTAATTCCAAATGCTAACATTGTTTCTACAAAAGCTGGAAGTGTTATCGGGTCTCACTGTGGTCCAAAAACGATTGGTATTTTATATATAGTGAATGAATAAAGTAGAAGAGATCGTTTAGGTCTCTTCTTAATTTGTAAAAACTTAGGTGATTTAATGAAACATCATATATATTTAGAATATAGTAAACAAAGTGATGTTTTCACACGTTTGGATTTAATTAAAAAACATCAATTTGATGGTATTTTTATTAAGATTGATGAAAATGATAAAAATGAACAAATTGTAAATTATGCCCGAACAATTGGGTTAGATGTGGAAGCGATGCATTTAGCAGTTACCAATTGTAATCATTTATGGATAGATGATGAATTAGGGAATGATTATGTTAATGGAGTAATTGCTGGGGTTGAGCAAGCATCAAAATTAGATATTCCAATTGTGGTGATGCACATTTCGAGTGGCAATAATCCACCAGCTATTAATCCAATTGCTTTAGAACGGGTTGAAAAAATCCTATCAATATGTGAGAAAAATAATGTTTATTTAGCATTAGAAAATTTACGTCGTCTAGATTATTTAGATTATATTTATGGGAATATTAATCATCCATATTTAAAATTTTGCTTTGATTCAGGCCATGCCAATGCTTTTACGAAAAATATAGAGTCATTTGATTTTGCCAAATATCAAGACAAATTAGTATGTATTCATTTAAGTGATAATCATGGCGATTATGATGAACACTTGATTCCAACTCATGGAAATATTAATTGGTTAAACATAATAAAAAAATTTAAGAAAATTGGTTTTTTTGGTCCATTGACTTTAGAAGCAGTTACCAAAGAGAATAGTTTCGATGAAGAACTATATTTACAAGAAGCTAAAAAAGCTTTATTATATTTAGAAAGTTTATATCAAGAAGGATGACACCATGAAAAAAATTGAACTCTTAGCACCTGCCGGAACTAAAGAAGCGTTTTATGCGGCAGTGAATAACGGGGCCGATGCAGTCTATATTGGTGGTAAAAACTTTGGGGCCCGTGCCTATGCGCAAAATTTTACTAACGAAGAAATTTGCGAACTTATTACCTATGCCCATGTCCGTGGAGTAAAAGTGTATGTAACAATAAATACTATCGTTTTCGATTCGGAATGGGATGAATTAACTTCATTTTTAGATTTTTTATATCAAACTGATGTGGATGCATTAATTGTCCAAGATTTAGGTGTGATGGAATATATTTCAAAACATTATCCATCATTTACCATTCATGCTTCCACCCAAGTAAATGTCCATAGCGTAAACCAAGCTAAGACTTTACAATACTTTAATGTCAAACGTATTGTTTTAGCTCGTGAAGTTAATCTACCTTTAGCTAAATCTATTAAAGATCAAACTAATTTAGAAATCGAAGTCTTTGCCCACGGAGCATTATGCATTTGTTATTCCGGTAATTGTTTAATGAGTTCATTTATTGGTAAGCGGAGTGGGAATCGTGGAAAGTGTGCTCAAGCATGTCGCTTGCCATATAAATTAGGTAATAATCCATCTGAAAAACATTATTTAAGTACAAAAGATTTAATAACACTAGAATATTTAGATAAAATAATTGAAAGTGGCATTGATTCATTAAAAATTGAAGGGCGAATGAAAAGTCCTGAATATGTGGCCATTACCACAAATATCTATCGTCAAGCCATTGATTCTTTTTATGATGGGAAATCATTTGATATTAATCAAGCCATTTTGGAATTACAAACAGCTTTTAATCGCCAATTTACCAAAGGCTACTTATTAGATGAAAATAATTATAGTATTACTAATATCGAAAGTCCCAATCATCAAGGAATTTTAATAGGACAAGTTATTGGTAGTAAAGGTGAATATTTGAAAATAAAACTAACTTATCCGTTAAATATTGGTGATAGTATTAGAATTGTCGGAAAAGAAAGTTTTGGATTTACAATTACGAAAATGAAAGATCTATCTTTTCAAGACATTAAAAGCGCTAGTAAAGAATGCTTTATCCTAAGTAATCATATAGTAAATAATGGTGCTTTAGTTTATTTAACTAAATCAATCAAGCAAACTCTTCATACTGAAGAGACGATTAAATCAAATTATAAAAAAATTGCATGTTTTGGAAAGGTTAGTTTGCAAGATAATAAATTGAAACTGGAAATTACTGATGGAAAAAATACTGTTTGTGTTTTATCAAAGGGAAATGTTGAAAAGGCGGAAAGAGCAAATATTACAAATGAACGAATATTTGAACAAATTAATAAATTAGGTAATACACCATACTATTTTAAAAATTTAACAATTGATTTACCATTTGCAGTATTTTTACCAATTAAAGAAATTAATGAACTACGACGTCAAGCGATTGAAGAATTATCGTATTTAAGAAGTAAATGGAATATTCGGAAACCAAAGATAGCAAGTCCAAGTATTAAACCAATAAATGTTTTACCTATAGAATATTCTTTAAAAGCTAAGGTTACTACTGAAGAACAACTTCAAGCTGTTATCGAAATTGGATTTCAAGAAATATATGTTTCAAATTTAGAATTAATTCACAAATATCAAAAACAATATCCTAAAATTTAATTTGTTTATTATTATGATCGAATTGCTCAAGAAAGTTTTGATGAAAGTATTCCATATGTTTCAAGTAATATTGGATTATTGAATGATAAAACATTGGCTAGTTCTATTTATTTAAATGTTGTTAATTCATATGCGGTGTATTATTTGTTAACAAAAGGTGTTAAAATTGTTGGTTTGTCTTTGGAAATGTCTAAAGAAGAAATTATTAATTTAATTAACAATTTTAAAAATCGTTATGGTTTTATTCCTAATTTAGAATTAAATTGTTATGGATATCAAGAAATGATGATTATGCGTCATGATTTATTAGGAAAGAATAATATTAACGGAAATCAAAGTTATTTAATTGACCGTAAAGATTATACTTTTCCAGTTTTAAAAATTAAAAATGTTACAAAAATATTAAATTCGAAGCGTCTTCATTTAATCGACTATTTAGATGAAATTAAACAACTAGGAATTCGAAGTTGTTATCTTGATTTCACAATTGAAGATTATAAAGAAACTAAGGAAATCGCTAAAATGTATTATGAGAAATATTATCAAAAAATTGACCATAGTTTATCATTAAGAAATAGTACATATGGTCATTATCGGGATGGTGTATTATAATGTCTACGAAAAAATGGTATAAATTAGATAATGCCGCCAAAATCTTTCCATCTGTTACTAATAAAGGTCGAACGAATACATTTAGGGTATCTATGATTTTAGATCATGAAATTAAACCGGAAGTATTACAAGAGGCTTTAGAAATAGTAATTAAAAGATTTGTTAATCTAAATGTTAAATTAAAACGTGGATTGTTTTGGTATTACTTTGAGCCAAATGATGCCAAACCTAAAGTAGTTAAGGAAAGTCCATATATTTGTCAAAGTTATAAACGAAAAGATTTAAACAACTTTTTATTTGAATTATCATATTATGATAATCGAATTACGCTAGAGACTTTCCATTCGTTAACTGATGGTACCGGCGCCATGGAAATGCTTAAATCTATTTGTTTTACTTATTTAAAATTAATGGGATATGATGTAGAAGATGAAGGGCTGGTGCTAACTGAAGACACTGAGGTCCGCCGAGAAGAATTAGAAGATAGTTTCGTTAAAAATTATGATCCAAAAGTAAAATATCCACGAAATGCTGGAAGAGCTATGCATTTTGTTGGGACTGAATATGATGATTTATGGCTAGCGGTAATTAAAAGCATAATGGATGTTAATCAATTGAAAGAAATAACTAAAAAATATGATTGTACTATTACTGAATTTTTAGGGGCTGCGATTATTTATAGTGCCTATAAATCCCCAAATGTTTTAGAAAAAACTAAACGTCCATTTAAGTTATTTGTTCCAGTTAATTTGCGTCGCTTTTTCCCAACTCAAACTTTACGAAACTTTTCGTTATTCATTCGTTCTAGTATTTCCTTTGATAAAGAATTAACTTTTAAAGATATTTTAGATAAAGTCAAAGCGGATTTTAAAGATCAAATTCAAAAAGATAAATTGCAAGCCCAAATCGTAGCAAATGTCAAATTAGAAAAAAATTTCATAATGCGTATAATGCCATTATTTATTAAAGAATTAGTTTTAAAATTAGGTTATAAAACGTGGGGCGAAGGACCAAATAGCTTATCTTTTTCTAACCTTGGTGTTGTACAATTACCAAAATCAATGAGCAAGTATGTCAAACGAATTAATTTTACGAGTGGAGCATCTCGAGGTAGTTTAATTGGTATTGGGGTAGTAAGCTATAATAATCAATTAGTTTTATCTATTAGTAGTGCGATGGTAGAACGAGATTTCCAAAAAAATTTATTTAGATTTTTAGCTGATGAGGGACTAGATATTATTATTGAGACTAATGAATTAGAGGTGTAATATGAAAAAATGTAAACAATGTCGGGTAAAGGTCAGCACCACAAGAAAAACTTGTCCATTATGCGGGAATTTTTTAGAAATTATTAATGATGATCCGGTATTAACTACATATCCCCCTCATCAACCATTAGTTCAAAAACGAAATTTATTCTTACGTATTTTAGCCTTTATTCTTATAGTCTCCTCCCTTATTTCGTTACTTATTAACCTAATTTATAATAAAGATAATTTATGGAGTTTTTATATAATTGGTGGTTCGATTTATTTATGGATTTTATTTAAAAGCACAATTCTTTCAAAGACACCGATTGCGAAAAAGTTAATTATACAAATGATAGTAATTAGTTTAGTGGTGGCATTAATAGATTATGTTAGTGATAAAAAACTTATCAATGGTTGGTCAGTTTCATATGTTATTCCGGTATTATCGTTTGTCACTACAGTTGCTAATATCATCGTTATTATGATTAAACGAATGAAATATAGTGATTATATTTTATATTTTCTTGGAACAATTTTTTTAGGTTTTGTTCCTATGATATTGTATTTGCTTAAAGTAACAAATATTTTATGGCCAAGTCTTTCGGCAGCTTGCTTATCATTAGTTACTATCATTGGAATGATTGTTTTTGGCGATCGTCAAACTAAAGATGAAATCAAAAAAAGATTTCATATTTAAAATGTATCCTTTTAAAGGATACTTTTTTTATTATATTTTATAGATTAATATTGATTTGATATATTAAAGTATTGATTTATTATTAATAATGAATTAGCAAAATTAAAATGAAGATAAAAACAATGAATTATTCAAGGACTATTGTTATAAAAAGTTGAAACAATATAATAATTTGAAAAAAAATCATAGAGAATTAAATTAGCATATGTTATAATTAAAGCAGTTGTGAGTAAAAACTCATTAATTTATGAGTAATTTTTCGGTAATAATTTTGTTTTTAGGACTTGGTATTTTACAAATAATAGTAGCCAAATCCCTAAAAATAAGGTATAATAAAGTCAATGGAATCGGATTTATACGAGGAGGTAATTTTTAATGAAAGAATATCTAACACAATCGATTCGTAATATTGCTATTATGGGGCATCAAGGATCAGGAAAAACAACTTTAGCTGAATCGGTTCTTTTTGTTTCCAAGGCAATTGAGAAGAAAGGGGAAGTAGAACGTAAAAATACTGTTAGCGATTATCTTCCTGAAGAACATGTTCGTCAAACATCGCTAACAACTAGTTTGATTCCAGTAGAATGGAAGGACCATAAAATTAACTTTTTAGATTTACCAGGTTCTGAGGAGTTTGTTGGGGAAGTTCAAAATGCCTTATCAGTTGTTGATGGGGCGGTATTGCTTGTTGATGCTAGTACTGGAGTACAAGTAGGGACCGAACTAGCATGGCAATATCTACGAACAAAACATATTCCAACCATTATTCTTATCAATAAAATGGATAAAGAAAATGTTAAATTTGAAGATGTATTAAATCAAGTTCGCAAAAAATTAGGTCATAAAGCTGTCCCATTCTGCTGGCCATTAGGTAAAAGCGATAAATTTGATGGATTTGCAAATGTTATCGATAAAAAAGCTCTTATTTTTACTGGTCAAGAATTAGTCGAAGGTGAAATTTATCCTGATAAAATGGCCAAAATTGAGGAATTATATAATCAATTAACTGAGGCGGTTGCGGAGACAAGTGAAGAAATGCTTGAGAAATATTTCTCAGGAGAAGAATTAACCCTTGAAGAAATTAAAAACGGCTTACGTGTTGGAACATTAAATGGCGAAATCTTCCCAGTAGTTATCTCTTCTGCAACCAAAGATGTTGGTATCAGCACATTACTTGATATGATTATTGACTATTTACCTTCTCCTGCTGATATTTTAGAAGTGAAAGGATTTAATCCAAAAGACAATACTGAATTAGTACGTAAAGTTTCTGACGATGAACCTTTCTCTGCTTACGTTTTTAAAACAATTATTGACCCATTTGTTGGTTCAATTAACTTCTTTAAAATCTATTCTGGAACATTAAAAACTGGTCAAGATGTATATATCTCTGACTTAGATCAACCAGCTAAATCAACCCAAATTTCCACAATGCGTGGTAAAAACTTAATTCAAGTAGAAACACTACATGCTGGAGATATTGGTGTTGTAACTAAAATGACAGATTTATCTACTGGTGTGACATTCTGCGATCGTCGTAACCCAATTAAATATCCATCAGTTGAACTTCCAACTCCAGTTATTTATGTTGCGATTCAACCTAAAAACAAAAATGATGAAGATAAAATTTCGACAGCACTTCAACGCTTACGTGCTGAAGACCAAACAATTGAAGTTAAACGTAATGTTGAGACTGCCCAATTACTATTAGGTGGTCAAGGAATGACCCATATTGGATATGTTATTGAAAAATTAAAAAATATGTTCAAAGTTGATATCGATATAATTGACCAAAAAATCGTTTATCGTGAAACAATTCGTGCCACTGCTAGTGCCCAAGGTAAACATAAAAAACAATCTGGTGGTGCTGGTCAATATGGTGATGTATGGATTCGCTTTGAACCAACTGATAAAGATTTCGAATTCCATGAAGAAATTTTCGGTGGAGCCGTTCCGAAAAACTACTTCCCTGCTGTTGAAAAAGGTTTAATTGAAACCTTACAACAAGGACCATTAGCAGGATTCCCAGTAATCGGGGTTAAAGCCACATTATATGATGGTTCTTACCATCCAGT
>LFRX01000047.1:47481-69200 GCA_001512985.1 Acholeplasmatales bacterium DTU056 | reverse complement strand
CCAACTATTCTAGAACCAATTATGGAATTAGCTATTACAGTTAAAGATGAATATATTGGAGACGTATTAGGAGATATTAATAAACGTCGCGGACGTGTTCTAGGAATGAATCCAGCTGGTAACGGATGGCAAGAAGTTAAAGCTGAAGTTCCAGAAGCTGAAATTATTAAATATGCGACTGACTTAAAAGCAATGACTCAAGCAAGCGGACACTTCACTCGTAAATTCTTACGTTACGAAGAAGTTCCTGAGCATTTAATACCGAAAATTGTAGAAGAGTATAAGAAAAAATAATTAGGTATTGAAAAATAAGCCTTCTTTTGACTGAAAAGAAGGCTTTATTTTATTTATGAAAAGATAATATAAAATTAAATAATCACTAACTTTAATTGATTATCATAAAATATGATATAATTAATATGGTGGAATAAATGGAAATAAAGTTTATAGTTGATGTAGATATTATTTCAGTCAAAGAATATTTAAAAGATAAACCGGTATCACGTAAACTAGTAACATATATAAAAAAACATGGGGAAATCATCGTTAATAACAAAAAAGTAAAAAATTATTATATTTTACGACAAAATGATGAATTAGTATTAAGATATGAGGAAAAAATTAATGATGAAATTATTCCCAATTTTACTCCGGTTGAAATTTTATATGAGGATGAATGTTTTTTAATTTGCAATAAACCAACAAATTTACCATCTCATCCTTCAAAAAAACACTTTACTGATACTTTAGTTAATCGAATTCGTGGTTATTTTATTAACACTGATCAAAATTGTAATGTCCATTTAGTAACTAGACTTGATGCAGAAACGAGTGGGTTAATATTATGTGCCAAAAATGGATACTATCATTATCTAATTAATGAAGATATTGAAAATGTAAAAAGAATGTATCTTGCTAAAGCAAAAGGAATAATTACTCCCTCAAAAGGGCTTATCGATAAACCAATTTCACGTTTACCAGCACCACAAATATTAAGGATAATTGATGAGAATGGAAAACCGGCCAAAACATTGTATCGAGTAGTTTCTTATGGAGACGACTATTCAATTGTCACACTTAGACTATTTACTGGAAGAACTCATCAAATTCGAGTTCATTTACAATCGATTGGTCATCCGATAATCGGGGATAAATTATATGGAAATGAAGATAAGTTGATGTATTTACATTGTCATTGTTTAGAGTTTACTCATCCTCTAACAAATCAAAGAATTAAAATCGTTAAATTACCACATTGGTATAAGGAGGTTTAAAATGCCGGATTTAGTAACGCATTATTATTTTGCGGATAGGGTGTTAGAAGAATTACCAAAAGATATACGTAAAAGTATTAGTGATAAAAATTTATATTATTTTGCTTCGGCTGGACCAGATCCGTTCTTTTTTTATAAGTTTTATAAGTTTAAAGAAAATGCTAAAATATCGCAAATTGGGCATTATATGCATCAAAATAAAGTGTATGAATTTTTTGAAAAACTAACTCAGTTAACTAAAAATTCCGATAATAACAAACCATTATTGTTTTCTTATTTAACAGGTTTTTTAACCCATCATATCTTAGATAGTACTGTTCATCCTTATGTTTTTTATAAAACGGGGAAATTTGTTAAAGAAGATGCCTCAACTCATATTTATCGGGGATTACATACCCGTTTAGAACGAGCGATTGATAGTTATATTATTCGTGAATATTTCCGACAAAATCCTAATAAGTTTAATATTGTTTGCGAAATTTTGAACTTACAAAAAATTCCTCAAGAATTAAAAAATGACTTTGATGAACTATATCGAGTTATTGATTTACAAGACGGTTATAAAATAGTCAATGATACGGTGAAATGGCAACGTAAGTTTTATCACTTTATTTATGATCCATATGGGATTAAAAACTTTTTCTTTAAACTTTTAGATAATAAAAAAATGTCTGTCTCATTGCGTTATATTTCATATTATAATAAAGAAATTTTCGATAAAGATATCTTAAATTTAGAAAAGAAACCATGGACTAATCCAAGTGATAATACTATTGTCAGCACCAAGAGTGTGTTAGATTTATTTAATGACGCTTTAAAAGTCGCAAATGACAAAATCACGAAATTATATAATTATATATTTTTAAATGAAGAATGTAATTTAGAAGAAGTATTACCACACACTTCATATCTTAATGGTTTACCGCTTAATCAAAGTGAAATGAAATATTTTGATAATATATTTGCATAAAAAAGGAGCGATTTTTCGCTCCTTTAATCATTATTCCACATCAAAAGCTTCTAATCCTTTTTTTGCTTGTAATTGTTTTTTCGGTGTTTTAAAGAAGATAAAGACTAATAAGGCTAAAACCATAACGATGGTAGAATATTTAAATAATGGTTCGGGACCACTAAAGAAAGTCATTACTGCTCCAGCAACAATTGGTGTCAAACTTTGAGCAGCCATAGAGCTAGTATAATATAATCCAGTGTAACGTCCAATATTCGCCTGATGCGTCATTTCTACAAGCATTGGATACGAGTTGACATTAATGCTAGCCCAACCGATACCGGCTAATGCAAAAGCGATAATAGCGATGATATTGAATTTTGTTTGGAAAATTAGAATAACCACCGCCAAAATAATTGTTAATAATCCAATAATAACTGTATTTTTACGACCGATTTTTGTGGAAAGGATGCCGGCTGGAATAAAGATAATAATTGATGAGAATGTTAAAATAATAACTGCTGTTCCCGCTACACTCGAATCACCAAAGACATTTTTACTATAAACACTTAAAAAGGTTTCAACAGCATTAAATGAGGCAAACCATAAAAATGTTGCAACAAGTAGAATAATTAAATTGCGTTTATCTGCTTTGCTCAATGGTTTGTTTTCTTCAATTTTTTCAGTAGTTTCACTTAATTCTTCTCCAATTTGCATATCTAAAGCAGTCTCTTCAAGAATTTTGTTTTCATTAATTTTGAAAATTAAAATTACTAGGGCAATAAACATTAAAGCACTACCAATTAAAGAAGGAACGATATAATTTTTATTTTGATCAGTAAATTTAAAAATCATAGAGATTCCGCCGCCTAAAATCGCTCCTAAATAACCTACTAAATTAATAATTCCGTTGGCTTTGGAACGAAGAGGTTTTGGAGTAACATCTGGCATTAAGGCTACTGCTGGCGAGCGATAGATATTCATGATAATTAATACTGCTCCCATTGCCAAAATTACTCCCCATAATGATGATAGTAAATAAGCAACACTAATTAGTGGAAAAACAAGAATAGATAATATCATCCCTATGACAATATAAGGTATTCGTTTTCCATATTTAGTTCTAGTTTTATCAGATAGATATCCAAATAGTGGTAGCATAAATAGCGCAAATAAATTATCCATAGCCATAATAATTCCAATGATATACCACCGATGATCTTCATTAGTTAACTTAGCTTTTAATAAGGCATCAAGATACAATGGACTATAGTGGTTGTATAATTGCCAGATTAGTAAAATTGCAAAAAAAGCAAAACCAATATAAAATGTTCGAGCATAATTCAATTTTAATTCTTTTTTCATAATCATTCTCCTTATTTGAATTTGCTAGTTTAATTATACTATGAGGTCATAAAAATAGCAAATTATCTTTTTTTAGTAAATTTTTTGTATAAATTTCCATAGAAAATGTTTTTTTCAAGTTGAATAATTACCGATAGTGTGGTATCATAAAGTAAGAAAATTTAAAGTAAGGAGAATTGAAATGAACGGAGAGGGTAAAATTCGCAACACAAATGTACAAGAGTTTGAAGGTGGATTTACACTAGTAGAATTGTTTCAATATTTATGGAAGAACTTACTACTAATTTTAGGAATTGTTGTTGCAACGGTGGCTGTAGGGGTAGTTTATACTTGGTTAATTGTGACCCCAAAGTATACTTCAACCGCTGAAATTGTCTTTACAATTAATCGTGAAAAATCCACAGGCGGGAACTTCAACTTCGCAACCAAAATTTCCGAAATTAAAGCAGATCTACCAAGTTGGGTAGTAATTCTTGGGAGCGAAGAATTTATCACGGAAGCTTTAATTGATGCTAGTGAAGATGAAGAAAGCGGGATTACTTTTAATGATATTCAAGAATTAGAAAAATTAGTTAAGAAAGTGAAAGGATTAATAACAATAACTAATCCCAAAGACCAATTATTAATCAAAATTCAAACAACTAGCGTTGATTCAAAACTTGCTTATGTTGTTACTAAATATGTAAGTGAATTAGCTGCTAAAGAAATAGATTTAAATCAATATGATGATGAAGAGACAATTATTGTGGCGGTAGAAAATCGTTTTGTTACTCGAGCTAAACTTCCAACCAGTCCATCAAGCCCAAATAAAATTTTAAACGTAATTATTTCTTTCTTGGTTGGAGCTATTATATCAGTAGTTGTTGTATTATTAAAAGAACAATTTAGTGGAGTATTTAAATCTTCAGAAGAAATTGAAAAATTAACTGGTTATCCAATAATCGGCGAAATATTTGAACAAGAATATGATGATAACGGGGGAGAGGAATAGCAGATGTTTAGAAAAAGAAGAAATCAAAAACGTAATTATGATATAGTTTTTTTTTCTCGGCCAAATAGTGTGTTTGCAGAAGCATATCGTAAAATACCAGTTAATCTAGAGTATGCTAATGTTGATAAAAAAATTAAAATAATTCATATTACATCTGCTATGCCAGGTGAAAATAAAACAACTATTTCCATTAACCTAGCAGCAACTTATGCAGAATTAAACAAAAAAGTAATATTAATTGACCTAGATTTACGTCGTCCAAAAATTCACCGTTATTTCAAAGTGCCAAATGATCACGGCTTATCAAGTTATTTAATTGACCAATTAGAATATGAACAATTGATTGTTGGAACTGAACATGGTATCGATCTAATTACAAGCGGTCCAAAAGTGCCTTCACCGCACGTTGTTTTACGTAGTGAAAAATTNNCAAAAATTATTAGAAAAACTTTCTGAAGAATACGACTATATAATTATAGATTCTCCTCCAGTATTGTTAGTAACTGACAGTTCAATTATAACAAAATATGTTGATGCTACGTTATTTGTAGTTAATGAAAAAATATCTCGTAAAAACGATGTGTTATCATCAATTAGACTATTAAAAGAAAATAATGCAAATATTGCCGGAATAATTGTGACTGGTAAAACTCCAAAAAACGGTCATTATTATTACCGATATAATTCATATTAAGAGTTGGTGTCCATTGATAGATATACATACGCATATCCTTCCTGATGTTGATGATGGTGCGCGAAACTTTGAAGAATCCCTTAAAATGATTAAAGAGAGTATTAAACAAGGGATTAATCATATCGTTGTTACACCACACATTTTTAGTCCATATATAAAGTGTAAGACTAAAAATGAGATTATTAAAATTTTTGATGAGTTTACTAAAAACGTAAAAGATGCTGGATTAAATGTTAATCTTTATTTAGGTCATGAAGTATCATACCATATTCGTATTTTTGATTATTTCAAACATGGTGAGTTTTTGACTTTAAATAATAAAAACATTATCTTACTAGAATTGCCATACGATCGCGAATTAGAAACGTTTGAAGATTTGCAATATAACTTTGAATGTTACGGGCAATCATTAATTTTAGCTCATATTGAAAGATATGATTATTATTCAATTCGAAAATTAAAGCACTTAAAAAGTAACAACGTCTATTTTCAAATTAATGCTTCAAGTCTAATGAAATCCCATCGATATTTTAAAAAAGCAAATAAATTATTAAAAGCAGGATTAGTTGATTTTATCGCAAGCGACATTCACTATAATCGTATTAATCATATGCAAGAGGCATATGAATTTGTAACAAAAAATTATGGACAAGATGTAGCAACAAAGATTTTCTATGATAATCCATCGCAATTAATTTTATAATTTTATATTTGCGTCTTGTCTTTTTGAAAGCGTTTTGATATAATTAACATGGTCAAATAACACAAGAAAGCGAGGATCCAAATGAAACGAATATTCTTATTCTTCCTATTAGTGTTAGGTGTATTTACCCTAGTCGCTTGTGATAATACAAAATATACGATTACTTATGAGTTAGATGGTGGAACATTAACTAACGAAGTAACTTCATTTACTAAAAAAGATTTACCGGTTACTCTTCCAACCCCTACAAGAGACGGTTATGTATTTTTAGGTTGGTATTTAGATAGTGAATTTAGTGGTGAACCAGTAACTAAAATTACTGATGCAAAAAATGTTACAGTTTATGCTAAATGGATTTCTGAATTAGAAAAACTTGATAATGAGATTAAAGCAATTATTGAAGCATATAAAAATGCATTACAAGGTTCAGTTCGTTTTGAAGCAGGACCAGATAGTGATGTATTAGTTACTGAATTAAAATATATCTTTAAAGAAGAAAATAATGAAAAAATCCTTGATCAATTAATGGTTAAACAAACTCAAGGAAACGAAGAATGGTCATTATATATTAAAGATAAAGTCGCATACATTAATAATGAAGGCGAAAAAGTTAAAGAAAATTTAACTGATAATGACTTAAAAGTTAAAATCCAAGAATTTGGATTTGCGGCATTCATCGAAGATGTTGAAGCAATTTTTGATGAGAATTTCTATGCAGCTGCAACTATTCAATCTAAAACTGATTCAAAAGTCATTGTTGAATTAGATTTAGATAAATATGATGGCAGTCTAAATGTAAGCGGCGAAATTACCAAACTTGAATTAGTAGTTGATTTTACAAATAATCAAGTTTCTAAGATTACTGTTAATGTAACACGTAATCAAACAGTTTACTTCATTAAAGTTACTTTTGTTGGGACATCTAATGTTCAAATTGAGTTCCCTATCTTTAATGATTATAAATAATTGATAACGCGAGGGGGAGAATATCTCCCTCTTTTTTTTAAAAAAAAGGTGAGGTTATGAAGAAGTTTTTTCAGATTTTATTTGTTGTAATATTTGTTGGATTAACTAGTACGAAAGTTGACGCCCTTCGTAAAAAAGAAAAAAGTTTAGATCTATATATTACAAAAAGTTCATTAAAGTTAGATGAATATGATATAAAGTTTTTAGTTAATAAACAAATTGTTAATTGTGATGATTTAGAAGATGAGTTTATTGATATTGAATTATGTGATTTAGAAATTATAAAAGTCAAAAGCGAAAATAGCAAGCGTGGTCAATATCATCAATTTGTAGGTGATATTCCCAATCAATTTAAAATTCAATTAGTGGATAACAATAATAATATAGAAATAATTACTTCAAAAGAAATAACAATCGAAGCTTATAATAGTACAGTGGTATTTAATTTTGAAAATAAAGAAATAACTATTCAACAAGTCTATTACAATATTTTCGCAATGTCATTTATATTTTTAGCCTTGGCCTTAGTTGCTAAAGCATTTATCTTTTACTTATGTCGTTTTTCATTACTAGAAAACAAAAGCGTATTTCTAATTACTAATGGAATCGGCTTAATTTTAATTAGTATTATTTTAAGTATGAGTAATTTTTTAGATGGATATGTGTATTCATTTAAACAATTAATAATTTTAAGTGTTATTTTTTTGATTATTGAAGAGATTGTTTCGATAATTTTTTATCGAAAATATCCTTTGAAAAATAGAGTTTTATATCCTTTATTTGGAAATATTTTAGTATTTATCGTAGGGGGAGTTTTGACATTAATATCAATGATATAGGAGAGGTATGATGAAAAAGACAATTCAATTGTTATTACTACTTATTACTAGTATATTTTTGCTTTCAAGTTGTTTTTCATTTAATAATAATGGCAATAACAATAATGATAATCCGACTGAAGAGACTGAAGATGAGAATGAGAACGAGAATGAAAATGAAGAAGAAGATGAAAATGAAGATGAAGACGAAGGCGAGCGGGAATATATTTATTTACAATCTAAAATTTTAAAAATTAATCGAACAGCCGGAAAAATTGAATTATTAAACTACGGAGTATTAAATTTAAATCCTGATGTAAAACTTGTTCAATATATTAATAATGAAATCAAACCAATATCATTAAATAATTTATATGTAGGACAAGAAAATGTTTTCTTACAAATAGATAAGGAAAAAAATGAAATCGTGACATTATTATTAGATGGTGATTTGTTCTTTAAAAATATCCGAGTAGCAATTCGGAAAAGTATTGATAATATCGCTGATGAGAGTACGTTATATCATGATTCAGTTGAGTTTAAATTAAATAATAGTTATCGTATCCAAATATATGATGACAATAGTATAAATAACATTCTAAATCCGCAAATTATCACTATCGATTTACATAACAATGAAATGGTGGTAAAAAGCGGTGATGAAGAAATATTACGCAGTAATAAACGCATTATAATTACGCCAATATCTTTTACTAATANNTCAAGTTTTGGGCTTGAAGCTTTAAAAGCCCAAGCAGTTGCGGCCCGCACTTATGCTTATGGTGATATTTTAAAACGTAGTTATGAAAATTTAGGATATGCTGTTGATGATAGTACTATGAGTCAAGTATATAATAATATTGACGAAAATTCTTTAGCATCAAGGGCGGTTAGAGAAACAAGTGGTTTTGTAATGTTATATAATAATGAGCCAATAAATGCTTATTACTATTCTACATCCTCTGGACTTATCGCTTCCGGACATGAGGTATGGATTACTGAACCAACATTACCCGATCCAATTCCATATTTGATGGGTAATAATTTAACTCGTGATTTAAAAGGAAATATTATTGAATTTGATCCAACAAGCGAAGAGAGTATGTTAAATTTTTTCAAAAGGCTTGATATTGATGTTCCAGATGGCAATAATTATGTTCGCTGGAAAGTAACTTTAACGAAAAATCAAGTTCAAAAAATTTTAAATAAAACTTTAGTTGATATGTATTTCCAATATCCAAATTTAATTTTAACAAAAACAAATGATCAATTTATTAGTACGCCAATTCCAAATGATATTGGTGAAGTACTCGATTTAGTGGTGTCACAACGAGGCCAAAGCGGAGTAGTAATATCGTTAGACGTTGTTACTACTAAAGCAACTTATCGTATAATTAATCAGTATAATATTCGTTTTACTTTGCGAGCGCATAGCAATTATGCTGGAGAGCCAATAACATATCAATTTATTAATTTCAGTAAACACACATATGGTAATCCACAAACCCCACCTAGTTCGGCATTATTATCAGGATTCTTTGCTATCGAAAAAGCAAGTGATGTCTTTACTTTATATGGTGGCGGATTTGGGCATGGTGTTGGTATGAGTCAATACGGTGCAAGTGGTCTAGCTCAAATGGGATATTCATATCAAGATATCTTACAAGCATATTATAGTAATATTGAATTAACTCCTCTAAATTATTTATATACTCCAACAAAAAGTGACATCAGTAAATTTTTTGAAAAAGTAAAATAAATATAAAAAGTCCCTCTAAAAAAATGAGGGACTTTTTTATTAAATTAAAACAATAAAATCGTTTTATTATTTTTTAAATTGTGGTATGATATTAGTAGAATTAATAAAACGCTTAAAACTATTAAATCGGAGGAAATAATGAAAAAAACCGTATTGTATGACCGGCATCTAGAACTAGGTGCAAAGATGGTTGAATTTGGGGGCTTTCTAATGCCGCTAGAGTATAGTTCGATTATTAAAGAACACGTAGCGGTGCGAACTGCTTGTGGATTATTTGATGTTTCACATATGGGAGAGATTTCAATTCGTGGACCACAAGCTGCTGATTTCATTAATTATTTAGTTACATCTAATGTGAAGACGATTCCACCATATCGAATGATTTATGCAATGCTATTACATGATAATGGTGGTATTTTAGACGATTTAATGATTTATAAATTTTTAGATGATGAGTATTTACTAGTGGTTAATGCGGCAAACACCCAACGTGATTTCCAATGGATTGTGAATCATAAAAATGATTATGATGTCATTATTACGGATCTTTCAAATTATTATTCACTCCTAGCTTTACAAGGACCACTAAGTCAAGATGTTTTACAAAAATTAACTAATTTTGACTTAAATGAGTTAAAACCACTAGATTTTCGCACAATTGATATTGCAAATAATGAGTATATAGTATCACGAAGTGGTTATACAGGCGAAGACGGTTTTGAAATTTATGGTACTGATGATGGAATTAAAATATTATTTGAATTATTATTGCAAGATGAACGTGTAACTTTGTGTGGTTTGGGAGCTCGTGATACGTTACGTTTCGAAGCCGGATTACCGCTATATGGTAATGAAATAGGAGATAAAGTTAATCCATTAGAAGTCGGATTGGGATATGCGGTTGATTTTTCTAAGAAATTTATTGGTTCAAATTCATTACAAAAAATCTATGAACAAGGGCCAAAACACAAATTAGTTGGATTAGAACTATTAGATCGAGGAATTGCAAGAACAGGATATGAAGTTTATAAAGATGGCAAACTAATCGGTAATATTACTACCGGATATATGATTCCAGGTACGAATAAATCTTATGCGATGGCCTTGATTAATGATTTAACTTTAAAAAATGGCGATATAGTTAATGTACGTATTCGCAATAAAGACGTTGTTGCCAAAATCCGCAACAAACGTTTCAAAAATAAATAAATTTATGGAGGGAAAATTATGTCAAAAGTAATGGAAGGATTAAAATATACTCATTCTCATGAATGGGTAAAAGTTGAAAATGATATTGCTTTAATTGGAATTACTGATTATGCCCAAGACAGTTTAGGCGATGTAGTATATGTGGATGCTGGAGAAGTTGGTATGATTGTTGAAAAAGATGAGATGTTTGGTTCCATTGAAAGTGTTAAAGCGGCATCAGATTTGTTCTCACCAGTTTCTGGAGAAATTATTGAAATTAATCAAGAGGTTATCGATAATCCAGAATTAATTAATGAAGACTGTTATGCAAACTGGATTATTAAAGTGAGAATGTCAAATCAAGAAGAATTAAACGAGTTAATGGATGCGAGTGAATATCAAGAACATCTAGAATAGGTGAAATTTATGTTCAAATATTTTCCTCATACTAATGAAGACATTCACCAAATGTTAGAAAAAATAGGTGTCAAAAGCCTTGATGAGTTATTTTCTGAAATTCCTTCCGAAATACTACTTAATCGTGATTATAATGTGCCAAGTAGTCATTCAGAACTTGAAATATATTCACATATTAACTCTTTAACAGCTAAAAATACTCAATATACAATTTTTCGCGGTGCTGGCGCCTATGATGTCTATGTTCCAAGCATTATTAGTTATTTAACAAGTAGACAAGAGTTTTTAACTTCATATACACCATATCAACCAGAAATTTCACAGGGAACATTACAATATATTTTTGAGTTTCAAAGTATGATTTGTGAATTAACTGGATTAGATGTAGCTAACGCCTCTATGTATGATGGACCAACTGCCACTGCCGAAAGTATTTTTATGGCTACAAGTGTCACCCGCCGTAACAAAGTCTTATTATCGAGTACATTAAATCCTCGAGTTATTGAAGTAGTTAAAACATATGCCAAATATAAAGGTATTAATATTGAAATGATTAATGAAAAAAATAAAGTATTAGATTTTGAAGATTTACAAAGTAAATTGGATAATGATGTGGCAGCAGTTGTAGTTGGTTATCCAAACTTTTATGGAATATTAGAAGATCATGATAAGGTTCGAAATATATTAACGAATAAAGAGTTATTAATTATGAATGTTGAGCCACGGGCAATGAGTGTTTTAAAAACTCCGGGCGAGTTTGGTGCTGATATTGCTTGTGGTGATGGACAAATGTTAGGAATTCCATTATCTTGTGGTGGACCATATGTAGGATTTATTGCTGCCAAAGACTCACTATTACGTAAAATGCCAGGAAGGATTTGTGGAATGACGACGGATGTCGATGGAAAAAGAGGCTTTGTATTAACGTTACAAGCTCGCGAACAACATATCCGTCGTGAAAAAGCAAATTCTAATATTTGTTCAAACCAATCCTTAATGGCTTTACATACAGTTATTTATATGAGCCTAATGGGTAAAAAAGGGTTACAAGAAGTATCTTTAAAATCTTATTCTAATGCTCATTATTTACATGATGAATTATTAAAAACAAATTTATTTAGTAAAATCACTGATGAAGAGTTTTTTTGTGAATTTGTTCTTCGTTATCACGGTGATGCTAAAGAATTAGAACAAAAACTGTTAGAACATAATATTTTAGGTGGGCTTGTTTTAGATAATAATGATATACTATTTTGCGTGACTGAAAAAAGAACTAAAGAGGAAATGGATTATCTAGTTGATATTATCCGAGGTGACCAATAATGGATAGCCGTTTAATATTTGAAAAATCACACAAAGGACGCTTTGCTTATAGCCTACCTAAACAAGATAATTATTTAGAAATACCAACAAAATTTAAGCGCACAAGTTCCTTAAATATGCCGGAAGTTAGTGAACTTGATGTTGTACGTCATTACACCAACTTATCTCGTAAAAACTATGGTGTTGATCAAGGATTTTATCCTCTTGGATCATGTACAATGAAATATAATCCAAAGATTAATGATTTTGTGGCTAGTAATCCTAGTTTTACTAATCTTCATCCATTGCAACCTGCTGAGTCAATGCAAGGAGCATTAGAAGTATATTATAAAACAGCTAAGTATTTAGCTGAAATTACTGGCATGGATGAAGTCACTTTAAATCCTTATGCTGGTGCGCACGGTGAATTAGTTGGTTTAATGATTATGAAAGAATATCATTATCGTCGTGGTGATTATAAACGCACAAAAGTCATCATTCCTGATAGTGCCCATGGAACTAATCCAGCTAGTGTTAATGTGGCAGGGATGGAAGTTTTAGAAGTAGCTTCAAATCCTGATGGTACTGTTAATATTGAAGACTTAAAAGCTGTTTTAAGTGATGAAGTTGCTGGAATCATGCTAACTAACCCAAATACTTTGGGAATATTTGAAAAGGATATTTTAGCAATAAAAGAACTAGCTCGTCAATATGGAGCATTATTATACTACGATGGTGCTAATCTTAACGCATTACTAGGAATTACTCGTCCTGGTGATATGGGGTTTGATATAGTTCATCTAAATTTACATAAAACTTTCTCTACACCACATGGTGGTGGCGGCCCAGGTAGTGGTCCTGTTGGTGTGAAAAAGGAACTTGCGGAATTGTTACCAAATCCACGAGTTGTTTATGAAGATGGTAAATACCAAATAAAATACTTGCCGACAGCTATCGGACAAATAAGTAATTTCTTTGGGAACTTCTTAGTCGTTTTACGAGCATATACTTATATCTTAACTTTAGGTAAAGAAAATCTAAAATATGTTGGCAAATTAGCAGTTTTAAATGCTAATTATATAAAAGAATCTCTAAAAGATTATTACCAAGTGGCTGTTCCTGGGTTGTGCAAACATGAAGTAGTCTTTAGCGGTCTAAAAAGTAAAGCAGTTTCGACTCTAGATGTGGCAAAACGTCTTTTAGATTATGGTTATCATCCGCCAACAATTTATTTCCCATTAATTGTTCATGAAGCATTGATGGTTGAACCGCCAGAAACTGAATCAAAAGAAATTTTAGATGGATTTATTGAAACAATGAAGACAATCGCTAAAGAAGCTATCGAAAATCCAGAATTATTAAAAACAGCCCCACATAATACTGTAGTTCGTCGTTTAGATGAAGCTACTGCAGCTCGAAAACCAATTTTGAAATATCAAGACATTATTAATAATTAAATAATTGTTGGATTGTTAAAAGGGTTTATAAAGAAAAAGTGCTAAGTACATTAGCACTTTTTTCTATCTTAAAATAAATTGACTTAATTAAGAATTGTGATAAAATATATTAATGTTGAGAGGTTGAGAAAATGACTAGAAAGAATACATTATTTGACAAACAATTTTTAACAAAACTTTTAATCGTCGCTGGACCAGTAATCATCCAACAATTATTACTTCGAACATTTGGAATTGTTGATACGATAATGGTTCGTAGTATTGAACGAGGAATTAGTGGGGTAGGTCTTGCCAATCAATTATCTAATATCGGTTTTACGGTAATGTTTGGGGTAACCGTTGGTGTGGGAATATATATGGCCCAATATTATGGCGAACGTGACTATGAGAATATAAAAAAATCTTTTTCATTATTGATGTTTATTGGGCTTATATTCGGGATAGTATTCTCGTTAATTGGAATTATTTTTCCAACTCAATTTTTAAGTTTGTTTTCGAAAGATACTGAAGTAATAAGCGTTGCAAGAAAATACTTAATAATCGCCTCAATAGGATTTACTCCCAATGTGTTGGCTTTTTGTTATTCAACGGTGTATCGCAATATTCAAAAAACATATATTCCGCTAATTTTTAGTATTACCTCATCATTAATTAATGTCGTGTTAAACTACTTTTTAATCTTTGGACATTGGATTTTTCCAGAATTGGGAATTAAAGGTGCAGCTATTGCCACAACAGTTTCATCATTTATAGGATATTTCTTGAACGTTTTTTATACACGAGTTACAAAACAACCATTTACTCCAAAATTAAGTCATATTAAAGAGTCTTTTAATAAAATTTTTGTTAGTAAGATTTTAAAAAGAACATATCCTTTAGTGATAAATGAAACGTTTTTCTCTATTGGAAGTGCCTTATATGTTGTTTTCTTTAATGCTTTAGGAACTGATTCGTATGAGGGATATCAGATTGCGGAATCGGTAGTATCGGTTATGTTTGTTGTTGGAATGGCGTTAGGTACAGCCGTATCCGCAATGCTTGGAGAAAAACTTGGTTTAAATGAAGAAGAAGAGGCCAAACGTTATGGTAGAAACTTTATTATAATCGGATTAATTGTGGCTATATTGTTAGGAGGCTCTACTTCGGTATTTGCTAAACCATTAGTAAGTTTATTTAGATCAGATAAAACTGAAGCCGCTGCAAACATCGCCGTAACTCTAATGTATGTTTTTGGATTACGTGTGGCTTTAAGAACATTTGTTGTATTATTATACTCAGTCTTTAGAGCCGGTGGTATGAGTCGTTTCGTTATGCTCTTAGATGCAGGAGTAATGTGGTTAGTAGGTTTACCACTTGCATTTGTTTGTTATAGATTTTTAAAAATTCGTGATATTGCTATCTTTTATTTAATATTGCAATTAGAATTAGTCGTTCGGATAATAATTGGCTTTATTGAATACTATCGATATCGTTGGATTGCTAATGTTATTAAAGAAATTTAAGAGCAAAGGATGTCTTTTATTATAAGACACTCCTTTTTCTTTCTAAGGTTTTAATTTTTATTTGAATAGTTTTGGTAAAAGTGATATAATCATATATATAAAAAGGAGGTGCGGACAAACATGGAATTATTTAGACGTTTTTCATCAGGTCTTTTTAGTCCGCGAAGCATAGGTGCATATATTAATGATCGCAAATTATTGACCTTTCTATATTTCATTATTCTTTTATTTATCTCTATTCTTCCGCAGACTATTGAGATTTCACGGATGAATAGAATACCGTATCAATCCCAACAAGAAATTCGTGAATTTTTCAAAACTAAAGAAGAAATACCTTTTAAGGTAGAGAATAATAAATTAGTTAGTCTCCAAAGTGATGTTAAAATTAAATCATACCTTTTAAGCAATCAAATATTGGTAGTTTTTTCGTTAGAAGAAAATATTAATGTTGGGATGAGAAATGCAATCGTCTTCGGGCAAAATGGAGTTTATTTTCAAGTATCTACTTTTAGACAAACATTATTTTTGTATTCTGAATATCAAGAATTTGAATCTTTAGATTTTCGTAATGCCAAAATTAATAATGATGTATTTTGGAACGATATTTTTAAAGTTGCCAATATTGAATATCAAAAAGTATTAACATATATTAAACCAGGATTAATTTTAGGCCTATTGATTTTAAATAGTATTTCGATTTTATTCTTTAGTTTATTATTAGCTTTATTCCAACGTAGCACATTACCAACATATCGCTTTTCTCAAGTGTGGAAACTAGCGATTTATTGTTCGGTTCCATATGTTTTTGGTGTAGTGCTTTCGGAACTGTTTAATTTTAGTTTATTCTCTTTATTAGGATTGATTTTAATGATTATTTATGGTGTTATTTCGAGCCAATCATTAATAAAAGAATAGAGGTTGATTAGTATGAGTTATAATCACATTGAAATAGAAAAAAAATGGCAACAAAGATGGAAAGAAAATAAAACGTTTAAAGTAGACAAATATTCTAATAAGCCGAAATTCTATTGTTTGGATATGTTTCCATATCCAAGTGGCGAAGGAATTCATGTTGGTCATGTCGAAGGGTATGTAGCAACAGATGTATATTCCCGCTTTAAACGTATGCAAGGGTATAATGTTTTACATCCAATGGGTTTTGATGCCTTTGGATTACCTGCTGAACAATATGCGATTAAAACCGGAAATGATCCAGCTGAATTTACTTGGAAAAATATTAATCGTTACATTGAACAATTAGAAAAAATAGGATTTTCATATGACTGGGATGTAATGGTGGCTACTTGCGATCCAGCATATTACAAATGGACGCAATGGATTTTTACAAAATTGTATGAACAAGGCTTAGCCGAATTAAAAGATATAGAAGTTAACTGGTGTGAAGCATTAGGAACAGTACTTGCTAATGAAGAAGTATTAAATATTGATGGGAAAATGGTTAGTGAGCGTGGTCATCACCCAGTTGTTAAACGCCCTATGAAACAATGGGTATTGAAAATTACGAAGTATGCGGAAAGATTGTTGGAAGATTTGGAGTTAATAGATTGGCCAGAAAATGTTAAAGAGATGCAACGTAACTGGATTGGTCGCAGCGAAGGAGCAAAAATTACCTTTAAAGTAGCTGACTCAAACGAATCATTTACAATCTTTACAACTCGTCCAGATACGATTTTTGGTGTTACATATTGTGTACTTGCACCAGAGCATCCATTAGTTCATAAAATTACAACTCCCGATAATTTAGAAAAAGTAAAAAAATATTTGGAAGATGCTAAAGCGAAAAGTGACTTAGATCGTACTGAACTAAATAAAGATAAAACAGGAGTATTCACTGGCGCATATGCTATCAATCCAATTACTAATGAAAAGGTTCCGATTTGGATTGCGGATTATGTGCTAATGAGTTATGGAACTGGGGCAGTAATGGCTGTTCCTGCTCATGACCAACGCGATTATGAATTTGCTAAAAAACATGGTCTTGAAATAAAACAAGTTTTAGAAGGAGATATTTCCGAAGAAGCCTTTGTTGGTGACGCTCCGCATATTAACTCTGACTTTATTAATGGTTTATATAATAAAGAAGCCGTTGAAAAAGTTATTGAATACTTAGAAGCTAATAATCTTGGTAAACGTGATATTAACTATAAATTACGTGACTGGATATTTAGTCGTCAACGTTATTGGGGTGAACCATTCCCAATAATTCACTATGAAGATGGAACAATTGAAGTTCTACCATTAGAACAATTACCGCTAGAATTACCCAAACTTAAAAAAATAGAACCAAGTGCTACTGGTGAAAGCCCATTAGCAAATGCCAAAGACTGGTTATATGTTGTTCGCAAAGACGGTGTTAAAGGTCGTCGCGAAACAAATACTATGCCACAATGGGCGGGTAGTTGTTGGTACTATATTGCCTATATTATGCGTGAAAAAGATGGCTACTTAGATTTAACTAAACCAGAAGTACAAGATCTAATTAATAAATGGTTACCAGTTGACTTATATGTTGGTGGAACTGAACATGCTGTATTACACTTACTATATGCTCGCTTCTGGCATAAAGTTTTATATGATTTAGGAATTGTTAAATCCAAAGAACCATTCCAAAAATTGTTTAACCAAGGAATGATTCTTGGGGCAGATAACGAAAAAATGAGTAAGTCAAAAGGTAATGTTGTTAATCCAGATGACATTATTGAAGAATATGGTGCTGACACATTACGCCTTTATGAAATGTTCATGGGTCCACTTGAATCAGAAAAACCATGGTCAACAACTGGTATTGAGGGGCCTCGTCGTTTCTTAGAACGGGTATATCGTCTATATACTGAAATTGCTACAATCGTTGATGAAAACGAAAAACTTGAAAAAATTTATCATCAAACAGTTAAAAAAGTTACTGAAGACTATGATAACTTACGCTTCAATACCGCTATTAGCCAAATGATGATTTTCATTAACGAATGTTATAAAAACCCACAAATCCCTTATGAATACCTTCATGGTTTCTTAAAACTTTTAAACCCACTAGCTCCACATTTAACCGAAGAACTAAATGAAATGGTATTAAATAATACCGAAGAGCTAGCATATTCAGAATGGCCTAAATACGATTTAGCCAAAACAATTGATGATGAAATTACTGTTATTTTACAAGTTAACGGACGAGTTCGTGAACGAATTCAAGTTCCAAATAATTTAGACAAAGATACATTAGAAAAACTTGCATTAGAAAACGAAACAATAAAAAATTATATTAAAGATAGTCCAGTTAAAAAAGTTATTGTTGTTCCGAATAAGTTAGTAAATATTGTTATTTAAGTGGTCTTATAAGACCACTTTTTTATATTTGATAAAATAAATACAATTATAAAATCATTTATAAAAAAAGATTAAATGTAGATATGATTTCTAAAACTCTAAAATACATAAAATTTGATTTAATATATTGAAAAGCAAGTAAATAAATAAAAACATCATAATATATTAAAGGGTGATTAATATTTTGTCCAAAAAACAACCGAAGAACTCTTTTTAATATTATTGATTTCTATAAGTGCGATTGTAAATATTTAAAAAAAGATGAAGTAATTAAAATTGGCAAATCAACAATTTATATTTTATACGAACTAGATCAATGTAAATATTTATTTTCTGATTATGAACAGCAGATTCTAATGATTTTTAATAAAAAGATAAGTCAAATCATACATATTATTAGTAAATATCGAGAAGTTTTATTTTTATGGCTAGATGATGTTAGTAATTTAAATAAATATTTCTTGTTATTAGATAGCTTTATTGATGATTATCAAATAATACTAATATTAGCTCCCCAATAAAAAATTGTTAAATATTTGCAATTATCTTTTTTTAGCATTATAATATAAGTGTAAATATAATTATAAGGAGTGGTGATTTTGAAAGTAATCGTCCGGGGAAAAAATAAGTTTGTTCCTAGTCAAGCAATTAATGATTATGCAATAGGAAAAATTCAAAAGTTGAATCAGTATTTTCGAAACAGTGATGATATTACTGCCACAGTTTTATGTAAAGTATATGATACTTACCACACTGTTGAAGTTACCATCCCAACAAAACACTTTATTTTACGGGCTGAAGTAAAAGCGGATACGGTTTATGCTGCAATCGATTTAGCAATTGATAAATTGGAATCACAAATTCGTAAACATAAATCAAGAATTTATAAAAGTATTCAAAGAAGAACTGGCGTCGCCGGGCATTACTCTCAAAACTCAGATTTTGATATTAATGCCATTGAAAGTGAAATCTTAGCGACTAATTTAGTTAAAAATAAACAAATTGAATTGCAACCAATGACTCCTGAAGAAGCGATTTTACAAATGGAATTATTAGGACATAAATTTTTCGTTTTCCAAAATAGTGATACAAATCGTGTATCAGTGGTATATGTTCGTGAAGATGGCGATTATGGAATAATTGATACAAAAGTTAACTAAACAGTAATTTTATAGTGATTCACCCTATGGTGAATCACTATTTTTTTATTGGACAACCGTGTATTTTCGTCACGATTTCACTACATTAGAAAATAAAAAATAAATTACCAGCAAAAGTCCCTATGTTTTTTCCGCACCCCTCTTCTCTATAATGTCTATAGTTTTTACCTCTGCTATAATATCCATGCAATCAAGTATTAACACTGTACCTAGTATAATGGCATTTATTTTATTAGCGTGATAGATTATTTTCTTATTATTTTACCAACTATTCCTTCAGTTCGATATATTAGCAATTTGAATAAATCAATAACGATTATCAAATAAATTTTTCCTCACACGATATACAGCCAAGTTAGTTTTGTAATGACTAATTTGGCTATTTAAATGTTTGGAATAACGATTGCTATATAAAAATAGCATTTTATCATCGAAAAGATAGCATACATTTTATAAAAAATTTGCAGAATCTTTACCTATTAAAAACCTTGTCAAAACTATCATAAAATGGTATGATAATAATAGTATTGAAAGGAAGTGTACTTAATGTTTAAAGCATTATTTGACAGCAGTTATCGGGAATTTAAAAGATTAACTAAAATTGCTAAAAAAATTGATGATTTAGCTGAAGAATATAAAAAGAAAACTGATGAAGAATTACAAAATCAAACAAATATTTTTAGACAACGCTTAGCTAATGGCGAAACAGAAGAAGATATTTTAGTTGAAGCTTTTGCGACGGTGCGTGAAGCATCAACCCGAGTTTTAGGAATGACTCCATTTTTCGTCCAAATCATCGGCGCATTAGCAATGCATTACGGGAATATTGCGGAAATGAAGACTGGTGAAGGGAAAACTTTAACCGCAACTATGACTGCTTATTTAAATGCATTACGCGGTGAAGGAGTTCATATCGTTACCGTTAACGAATACTTAGCAACTCGTGATGCCACCGAAATGGGACAATTGTTTAAGTGGTTAGGTTTAACGGTTGGGCTAAATTTACGTGGTTTATCTCCTGAAGAGAAAAAGCAACAATACCTATGTGATATCATGTATTCTACCAACAATGAATTAGGATTTGACTACTTACGTGATCACATGGTTTTATATAAAGAGCATATTGTGCAACGCCCATTAAATTTCGCAATTATTGATGAGGTTGACTCGATATTAATTGACGAAGCCCGTACACCATTAATTATCTCTGGGGCTACTAAAGAAACAGCCAACTTATATCGTCAAGCAGATATATTTGTTAAAAATTTACGTGAAAATGAAGATTATACAGTTGATATTAAAATTAAACATGTTGTTTTAACTGAAAAAGGAATTGAGAAAGCTGAAAGATTTTTCAAAATTGATAACTTATTTGATGTTCGCCATGTAGTATTGTTACATCATATAAATAATGCATTACGAGCAAACTATATTATGCAACGTGATGTTGACTATGTAGTTCAAGATGGAAAAGTTATTATTGTTGACCAATTTACTGGACGTTTAATGCATGGACGTCAATATAGTGAAGGATTACATCAAGCCATTGAAGCTAAAGAAAATGTTGAAATCAAGAAAGAAACTCGAACTGTTGCCACAATCACTTTCCAAAATTACTTTAGAATGTATAAGAAACTTGCAGGGATGACTGGTACAGCTAAAACTGAAGAAGAAGAGTTTCGTAATATCTATAATATGTATGTTATTGAAATTCCAACGAACAAACCGGTAATTCGTATTGATGATACTGATTCAATGTTTTTGACTGCTAAAGCTAAATATAAAGCGATTGCGGATGACATTGAGGAACGTCATCGTCGTGGTCAACC